>JABSRK010000145.1 GCA_013213915.1 Planctomycetota bacterium | reverse complement strand
TCCGGCCGCCTGCAGCGCGTTCACCGCTGTGTTGATGGTCGCCTGGGCCGATGCGCTGTAACCGGTGCTGAAGTTCGCCACCGCGACGTTGTGCGCCGCGGCGTATTGCATCGCCAGCGCCGACAGCGCGACCTGCGGGATCGCGTCGCCGTCCTTCAGGACCATGACGCTCGACTGCCAGCAAACCCCGGTGGCGCCGATCCCGTTGTCGCCCGACATGCTGCAGACACCGGTGACGTTGGTCCCGTGCCCATCGAGGTCGTCCGGGCTGTTGTCGCCTCCGAGATAGTCCCAACCGTTGACGTCGTCAATGAGCCCGTTGCCGTCGTCATCGACGCCGTTCACGGGATCGGCGGGGTTCTGCCAGATGTTCCCGACCAGGTCCGCGTGAGTCCTCAAGCACCCGGAGTCGATGACCGCGATGACGACCGAGCTCGCGTCCGTACGCACGCACCACGCCTCCGGGGCGTCGATGTCCGCGTCGACGGTGCCCGGGCTGCCCTGGATCACCTGCCCCGTGTTGTTGAGACCCCAGCAGTTGGTGAACTGAGGGTCGTTGGGGATGACCGGGCTGACCCGCCCGACGCGTCGCCCGTAGTAGTTGGGATGGGCGAACGCGACCCGGGAATCCGCGGCGATCTCCTCCCCCTTCTCGAGGACATCCCACTGCTTCGGACAATCGACCCACCACATGCGGAGGAGCCCGTAGTGCGTCCGCACCGAGACGCCGAACGACCTCACGATCTCCCGTTGATCGGCGTCCGTGATGGACGGATCAAGCCGAATCAGGAGCTGGTGGGGGACGAACGCGTCCTGGGCCGGCAGGCCAGCGGGCAAGCAGACGACGGCCACGAGGGCAATTCGCGCGATCAGCAGCATGGGGGATCCCCTCCTCGCTGGGATGAGCCCAGGTCCTGGCAGCATACGTCGCGGACCCCACGGTATGACCGACGATTTCGGTCGAGTTTGTTCATGTGGTGGGTTTTTCCAGAGCTCCCCAGAGGGCACGCCTCAGGGATCCAACAGCGCTCGTGGCGGCGAGTTACAGGATGATGTCGCGGATCACCTGCCCGTGGACGTCGGTCAGGCGCCGGTCGATGCCGTCCTGCCGCACGGTCAGGCGCTCGTGGTCAATCCCGAGCAAGTGCAGGATCGTCGCGTGGAGGTCGTAACCAGTTGTCTGGTCCTCGACCGCGCGGAACGACCATTGGTCCGTGGCGCCGTGGCTGACCCCGCCCTTGATGCCGCCGCCGCAAAGCCAGCTCGTGAAACCGAACGGGTTGTGATCCCGCCCCTTGCTCCCCTGGGCGCACGGCATGCGTCCGAACTCCGTCGTCCACAGGATGATCGTGTCGTCGAGCATGCCACGGCGCTTGAGGTCCTTGATGAGCCCGGCAATAGGCCGGTCGATCATGGTGCCGAGCTCCCCATGGTCCTTCTTCAAATCCTCGTGGGAATCCCAGTTGCGGCGAGGGTGGCCGTTGTCGGCCCCGGACCAGACCTGGACGAAGCGCACGCCGCGCTCGAACAGGCGCCGCGTCAACAGACAGTTGCGGCCGAACTCCGCCGTGGAGGCGTGGTCTAAGCCGTAGAGATCACGCATGTGCCCCGGTTCGCCCGCCAGATCGAGCGCCTCGGGCGCGGAGAGCTGCAGCCGCGCGGCCAGCTCGTAGGACGCGATCCGCGCATCGAGCCGGTCATCACCCGGACGCCGCATCCGGTGGCGCCGGTTCAGCTCGCCCAGCAAGCCGAGCCCGTCTTCATCCGCGCGCTCGCTCACCCCCGCGTCCGCCGGCAACTCGAGATCCGCGATGGGGTCCGGCCGATCGGGGCGAATCATGGTGCCTTGGTGGACCGCCGGCAGAAAACCGGCCGTCCAGTTGCCGGGTCCGCACGGCGCGTAGCCGCGGCTGTCCGGGAGGACGACATACGCAGGCAGATCGTCGCTCATGCGTCCCAACGCGTAGCTGACCCAGGCGCCGACGCTGGGAAAACCGGGGCTCACGAAACCCGTGGCCTGGAGCAACGTCGCCGGGCCGTGCACGTTGGACTTGGACGTCATCCCGTGCACGAACGCGATGTCGTCAACGCAGCTCCCGATGTTCGGCAGCAGGTCGCTGACGTGCTTCCCACACTCACCGTGCCGCGTCCAGCCCCATGGCGACTGCATCACCTTGCCGGGTTGTGACTGGAACAGCTCGACCTTCTCCCCCGGGTCCCACTTCTCGCCGTTGCGCTTGATCAGTTCCGGCTTGTAGTCGAACAGGTCACACTGGCTCGCCGCCCCGGACATGAAGAACTGGACCACGCGCTTCGCCCGCGGCGCGTGATGCACCGAGGGCTGAAAGCCGCGCGCCTCCGCGGTCAACCACGCCAGCGCGATGCCTCCCAGGCCGCCTCCGGACCGCCAGAGCCAGTCCCGCCGATCCATCCCTTGTGTCACAGGTGACGCCATCAGTCGATGAACAGGAATTCGTTGAGGTTGAAGAGCAACCGGCACAACGCCGGCAGCCCGTGACGGTCAGCGTACGCATCCATCCGCGCCCGCTCTTCTGCATCCGGCATCCGGCCGAGGGCCAGGGAAAACGCCCGTGCGACCCGGGACGACGTGTCCCGCGCCTCTCGCGACGCCCGTTCCGCCAGTTCCCGGGCCTGCCTGAGCATGAACCGGTTGTTCAGCAACGACAGCGCCTGCAGGGCTGTGACGGTCTCGGATCGCACCGGCGTGCTGCGCGAAGGATCAGGACAGTCCATGGTCTCGAGGAACGGGTCGGGCACCGAACGGACCTGGAACCGGTAGATGGCCCGACGCCACGTGCCGCGATCGTTGGCGTCGTAACGCTCGTACATGTAGTGCGGTGAGTGGTCGTCCTTGAAGCCGAAGGTGCGGTACCCGGGGCCGCCCATGGTGAGGTCTAGCGTCCCCGCAACGGACAACACCGCGTCGCGAACCGCCTCGGCTTCCAGGCGCCTGCGGTTGGCTCGCCACAGCAATCGGTTGCTGAAGTCCTTCGCTGCGCGCTCGGCGTTGTGCCCCGACGCCTGGCGCCAGGCCGCGCTCGACAGGATCGCGCGATGCAACGCCTTGAGCGAGCCGCCGGAGTCGCGGAATTCCATGGCGAGCCAGTCCAGCAACTGGGGGTGGGACGGACGCGAGCCCATCTTCCCGAAGTCATTGGGAGTGGTCACCAGCCCCCGACCGAAGTGATGGTGCCACACGCGATTGACCACGGACCGCCACGTCAGCGGGTTGTCGCCATCGGTCAGCCAGCGCGCAAGGGCGGCCCGACGGGGGCCCTCCGCGCCGTCATCCTCCAACGCCGGGGACACGCCCTCAACGCACGCGAGCGCGCCGGGCACCGCAAGATCCTGGGGCTTGGCGACGTCACCGCGGTCCAGCACGTGGACCGGACGGGGGCGCCCTTCAGGCGCGGGCGTGAACTGGCCCTCTGACTTGAACGCAGGGGCCGCGGCGTAGACGTAGTTGGGCGCCGGTAGAGTTCCGAGCCTCGTGGAGAGTTCTGCCATCTCTCCCTTGATCTGCTCACGCCGCGCGACGCGCGCCGGGTATCGCGCCGTCTCCGCTTCGAGCGCCGCGACGCTCAGTTCGTGCTCGCGCAGCGCCACCGCCGCCTCCAGTTCCTGACGGTGACGCAAGCCGTCGGGTGAGGCGCCGATGGGGTGCCGGCTGGTGTGCCCATCTACCAGATGGCGCATGGACCACAGCCCGGATTCGATGGAGTCCTTCGAACGCACGGGCTTGCCGCGAGCGACATCCGTACCGCCCGCCATGGCCTGCAGTTCGGACAGTGCCATCACCCAGTCGTTCCTGCGCTCCCACAACCGGTGCCCGATCATGCGAATCACCCGCACTTGGTCGCCGTCGCCGGAGATGCGGACGGGACCGTCCCCCGGATTCGCCGTATCCCCCAGGTGACTCTCGAGCGTCCGCCCATCGCTGCCATCCGCCGCTGCCGACACCACCACCGACCAGCGGGTCGGGAAGCCGAACCCGGGCGTGTCGGGGAAGTCCTGGGGACGGGCTGGCCAGAGGATGATCTCGTCGATGACCTGGGGCGAGCCGAGATCCACTTCCACCCACTTCTCGTGCAGTGGTCCCGACATGACCAGGCTGTGCCAGCCGTTGCTCGGGCTCTTGGTTGGTGGAGCCGGTGGCAGCGCCGCGAGCGCGGCCTGGGCGGCGTCGCGTGCGGCGCGCCGGCGCGCGACCTGTTCGGTCTCCACCTGCTTCGGCGCCAGGTCCTTCATCGAGGATTCCAAGGACCGGAGACGCGCTTCCAGTTCCTGTCGGCGCTGTCGGATCTCTGGTGGATCAAACGGACGGTTGGCTCGCTCCACGCCGGCGAACACCGCCTGCAGCCCGTAGTACTCGGACTGGGGGATGGGGTCGAACTTGTGGTCGTGGCAACGGGCGCAATGGACGGTCAGGCTCGCGAACGCGGACATGGTGCTGGTGACCATGTCGTCGCGGTCGAGGTTGCGCGTGATCTTCTTGTCGACGGTGCCCTCCCGCAGTTCCACGTGGCCGACGAAATCCCACGGCCCGGCGGCGACGAAGCCGGTGGCGATGACGCCGTCCGAGGCGCCGCCAGTGACCACATCGCCAGCGATCTGCATCTCCACGAACCGCCCCCAGGGGATGTCCGCGTTCAGGGCACGGATCACCCAGTCCCGGTATGGCCACGCGTTCGGACGCACCTTGTCCTTGTCGTAGCCGTGGGTGTCGCCGTAGTGGGCGACGTCGAGCCAGTGCCGGGCCCAACGCTCGCCGTAGCGCGGCGACGCCAGAAGCCGATCCACCAGGCGCTCGAACGCATCCGGCCGCGGGTCGTTGACGAACGCGTCAATTTCCTCGGGTGACGGCGGCAGGCCGTGCAGGTCGAAGGTCGCCCGACGGATCAGGGTGCGCCGGTCGGCTTCCGGCGACGGCGCCAGGCCGGCCTCCGCCAGGCGGGCATGGACGAACGCGTCGATCGGATTCCGAGCCCACCCGGAGACCCCCTCGACCGCCGGGACCGGCGTCGGCTCCAGTCGCCGCAGGCTCCACCAGCGCTCGCTGTCCTGGCCCGTTGCCGCAGCCGCGAGCAGCAAGAACATGGCGACGGGATTTCGAAGCGTTCGGCTCACGGACGCTACTGTAGGCGATGGGGGCCGGTCCTCGCACTACTCTGCTCCTCGCCATCGCCGATTACGCCCCCCCGCCGACGCCGGCGAATACAGCGCCGCGATCGGCCCCGGGGCAACCGGATACCATGGACCCATGTCCGCCCTGCTCGCCGCGCTCCTTTCCGTCGCGTCGGTCTGCACTTCCGTCGACGAGGCCAAAGCCGTTACCCAGGTCAAGCGAGCGTTTCACCCGGCGAGGGCGACGGCTGACTCGCTCGACGAGAAACGCGCCGCGCTCGAAGGGATCGCCCCTTTCGACTCCGCCAAGGTGGCCCGCGTGCTCGTCACGGCGTACGGCGTCCTGGAGCACGAGGCCGAGCCGCTGGAAGAGGCGCGACGTCCGTTCCTCGACAACCGCGGCGGCAAGAAGATGCTCACCTACCGGATGCAGCTGAAGCCAATCCGCGCGCTCCAGAACACGATGCGCTCCCAGCTGCTGCGGCTGAAGAACCCGGACGCCATCCGCGGGCAAGTGCGTCTGCTCGTGCGCGGCAAGGTCTCGCCTCCGCACGGGCTCAAGCGCGTGCTCGCGGCTGCGGCCGGGCGCCTCGCTGCGCGAGACCTGAAGCTGGTGACGGCGCCTCCGGAATTCGGGAACGAGGAGAAGTGCGGTCTGTTCCTCGACGCCATCGAACGGCTCGGGGCCGGCGGACAGGACGCCGGGCCGTGGGTCTTGAAGATGCTGCTGCACAAGCGCCCCGTGATTCGCGAGATGGCCGCCCAGACCCTCGCCGCGCTCCGCTGGCCGGGGGCGCTGAAACCGCTAATCCAGGTCTTGCAGAAAGACGAGGTCTCCCGGGTCCGTACGGTCGCAGCACGGACGCTGGAACGCCTCACGGGGATGCTCCTCGGCACGTCAGCCACCGCGTGGAGACGCTGGCTCGACGCCGAGGGCGCGCCGTTCCTCGCCGGAAAGAAGAGCCTCGGAGGACACGTCTCGAAGGTCGAGGGGGACGCAGCGGGGGGTTATTACTTCGGCATCCCGCAGGATGGCCGCTCAATCCTGTACGTACTCGACGCGTCCCAGTCCATGAAGCAGAAGATGCGGCGCGGTCAGACCCGGCGCATCGACATCGCCAGCGCCGAGTTGAACAAGGCCCTCGCGCAGCTGAAGCCGCGGCAGCGCTTCAACATCATCGCATTCGCAAACCGCCTCGACCGCTTCGATCGTCAGATGCAGGCCGCGACCAAGGACAACGTCGCCAAGGCCCAGGGGTGGGTGAAAGCGCTCCAGCTCAAGCTCGGGACCAACACCTACGACGCGCTCGAGCTGGCGTTCAACACGGCGGGGCGGGGCTCCTTCGACCGCTACTACCCGTTGGAGGCCGATACGGTGTTCCTGCTGTCGGACGGGGCGCCCACCATCCAGAAGCTGAAGGGGCCCGGGCTCAATCCCGACGACAAGGGCGCGATCCTCGCCGCCGTCCGACGCTGGAATCCGTTCCGCAGGATCGTCGTCCACACCATCGGGCTTGGCCTCAACAAGAAGCGCCGGGTCTTCATGGAGAAGCTCGCGCAGGAGAACGGCGGGCGCTGCGTCTCCCCCAAGTGACCCCGGGAGCCGCGGTCCGTTCTCAGTTGTCGGAGGTCGACGTCAGCCCGAGCTGCGCGGCCACCGGGCCGCAGATCGACATGATCTCCGCGGCCTCGTCGTCGGAGAGGTCTCTCTTCCAACGAGCGACCGACGCTTCGTGGGTCGCCGACGTGCCGTGCCCCTCGGTGCTGCGTCCGTCGCGGATGGCCGCGTCGACGGCGGGGTCGGGCTCGAGTCCGAGATGCTCCAGGACCGCAGCTACCGCCGCGTCCGGCTCGGCCATGAGCGTCTCGTAGCGAACCAGGATGTGATCCGGAACGAGGCGGAGGATCTCGTCGTACGTCTCCGCCCACTGCCGCGCGAACCCCTCCCCCGTCATTCCCATGAACTCTTCCCAGCGGGGACCGAGAATCGTGGGGTCGTCGATCTTCTGCATGTTGAGGTAGCTGCAGACCACGTCCCGCGGATCGCGGACGAGGACGACGTGACGCGTGTCGGGCCAGATCCGCCCCGCCTCGGCGGCGGCGGCGACGCCGGCGAGCTTGTCGCCCCAGTGGGTCTTGTCAGCGCCGAACGTGTCGGCGTAGTACTCGGCGACCGCCTCCCGCATGTGGCGCAAGAAGATCGGCACGAACCCGGGCTGCACGTCCTTGTGGATGAGTCCCTGGAATCCGTGCTCGCTCGCCTCGCCGTACGGGGTCATGACGGCCTGGTAGGCGAGGTGGATCGTATCGACGATGCGCGCCTCGTTGGTCAGCGCCACCTTGGGATGCTCCTTCAGCACGTTGTAGAGGAACGTCGAGCCCATGCGGCCCGAGCCGAGGATGAAGAAGCACGTCTTGCCCATGTCGTCGCCTGTCTTCGATGGGAGCGTTGGGACTTGAACCCAAGACCTACGGATTAAAAAGCACGGGGCCGACATCGGCAACAAGCGACGTGGTCGTGAGATACGACTGCGGCCCTCACGCTGGCCCACTCATGGCCCACACGCAACGTCCTGAACCGTCGCATCAGGCCCGCTCAGAGTCGATTGCTCGGGGCTTGTAGGCGCTATTCACTTCTGCCCGGGCTTGGCTCTCAGCTAGCGGCGTTTGCTTGACCCCTGCTTGATGGGGATGTGAAATCGTCTGACATGGCACTGATCGACTGCCACAAATGCGGATATCGCGGCTGCAACGAATGTGGACGGTGCGCTCACTTTGGGGGAACAGGAAATGAAGCTACCGAAGCTGCTCGCAGGTCTTTCGATCCTGATCGTGGCGTTGCTGGCCGCCTTGCTGGTGTCCTCACTGGAGGACCACCCGTTCGGTGAAGGCGATCTGCTGCGGCTTGAGCGCAAGATCTATCGCGTCGAGGATGTCCGAGGCGACTGGCTCCTGGTGCAGCGAGTGGTGCATCGGCACGTGGTGCACGACGGCACGTGGAAGAGCGATGACAGCGAGCTGCGCTGGATAGCTGTTGACTTGCTGAAGGTAGGCGGTGCCCGCGTGGTGGACCCAGGATAGTCCACCTGCTCGCGAGCCATCCACGCTGATCCTGGAGCCAATCCTGTGCTGAGGGGGGTTAGACTGACGACATGCGCCCGACCATCTTGCTGATCCTCGCTCTCACACTGGTCACGAGTTGTGGCGGACCTGAGGAAGGGCCAATGGGCATCCACGTTGGCGATAGCGTTGCTGGAGCGGGCGAGGTCGTCCGATTTGGGGACAACTGGCTCGAATTTTCGAGCGGCCACCGAATCAAGACGGACAACCTCACCCTGTCGTTGAAGGTCACCTGTCCCCACGACAAGTGATTCC
>JABSRK010000144.1 GCA_013213915.1 Planctomycetota bacterium | reverse complement strand
GAGCTTCAAGGACGCTGCTGTGCTCGCGGAAGCGGTCAACGAGTTGAAGAGACATGTCGTCAAGAACCCGACAGATGGCGAAGGCCGGTTACTCCTCGGGGCCGTGCTGCTGTGGTCGGAGGACCCCTTCGCGGCCCGGAACGAGTTTTCGGCGCTGATAGACGGCGAGTGGAAGAGTCCTCACGTGGAGCCCTTCCTGAAGGAGGCCGAAAAGCGCCTCCTCGCTGGCGGCTGATCTTCCCCAGACATTCCGGGAACGGGGCGCGGGCCGGTGAAGCCCGCGCCCCGTTTGCATAGAGTGCGGGCATGCATCCCGCTCTCGCCGTCACGTTCGGGCTCGTCATCGCTCTGCTGCTGACCCGGTGGCGGGTTCCGATGGGGGCGGCCTTCCTCGTCGGTGCGGTGGCGATGGCTCTCAGTACGGGGAGGGGTCCGGCGTGGACCGCCGCTGCGTTCGGTGAGGTCCTCGCCGCTGGCTCGACGTGGGTCTTCGCGTGCCAGGTGACCCTCGTGTTTGTCCTGAGCGTCGTGCTGAGGCTCGCGGGGAGCCTGGACGTCCTGGTAGCCGCGGCAGGTGCGCTTATTCGCAACCGACGCATTCGGTTGGCGAGTTTGCCCGCGCTCGTTGGGCTGCTGCCAATGCCTGGAGGGGCGGTGGTCTCCGCGCCGCTCGTCGAGCGCATGCGCTGCGACGTCGAGCTAGGGACAAGGGACAAGAACCTCATCAACTACTGGTTCCGTCACGTGTGGGAGGTGTGCTGGCCGCTGTACCCGCCGTTGCTGCTCGCAGCGACGTTCCTTCCCGACGGCGACATGGCCAAGCTGTGTGCGAGCCAGGCACCGCTGATGTGCCTGCTGGTGGTCGTGGGATGGTGGTTCATCCTGCGCCGCGTACCCGGGGGCTGTGACTCGCTTTCGGACGAGCGTCCCGAAAACGGCCAACTCGCGCGCGCGTTATTGCCCTTGATCGTCGTCATCGTGGCGATGCCCGTTATGGGTGCAGTCATGGGTTCCGTGTTGCCGCAGTCATCCTCCGGTGGTGTGGGGTTGGTAGGGGCCTTGGTGCTCGGGCTGGTCACCGCGCTCGCGCTCGGCGGCGCCGGCTTGCTGCTCGGCGCTATAAAGGAGAGACGGGTCTGGGACTTGCTCGTCCTCGCGCTTGGCGTGAAGGTGTTCGGCGGGATGGTCGGCAGTACGGGTGCCGCGCAGAAGACCGCCGACCTGGTGCGCGATGGTGGCTTGCCGCCCCTGCTCGCGATCGCGTTCCTGCCGCTGTTTGTCGGGTTCGTGTCCGGGGCGACGATCGTCGTCGTGACGGTCTCGTTCCCCGTCATCGTGGCGCTCGTCGGGGGTGATACACCGGTGAGTGCTTTGCTCCCGTATCTCGTTCTTGGTTACGCCATGGGTTTCATTGGCTACATGCTGTCCCCTGTCCACATGTGCCTTGTGCTTTCGTCCAAGTTCTTTGGAGAGACCGTAGCGGGCGCCTATAGGCGGCTCGGGCCCCCATTGACGGTGTTCTTGGTCGGCTCTGTGGGGGTGTTCGCGGCGTTGAGGGCCCTGCTTTCGTAGGATCGTCGTCGTGCCGAGCGAAAAGACGATGAGGCCGTTCGTCCTGAGGACGGACATGGAGCCCACCGGAGACCAGCCCGCGGCCATCGCTGCGCTCGTTGCCGGGATCAACGCCAACAAGAAGCATCAGGCGCTCCTCGGAGTTACGGGGTCCGGCAAGACGTTCACCATGGCCAAGGTGATTGAGCTAACGCAGAGGCCGACGCTCATCCTCGCGCCTAACAAGACGCTCGCCGCGCAACTCTACCTGGAGTTCAAGGACCTGTTCCCCGACAACGCGGTCGGGTACTTCATTTCGTACTACGACTATTACCAGCCCGAGGCGTACGTTCCGCAGTCGGACACGTACATCGCCAAAGACGCGTCGATCAATGAGCAGATCGATCGCATGCGCCATGCGGCGACGCACGACCTCCTCACGCGCCGCGACGTGATCATCGTGGCGTCGGTCTCCTGCATCTATGGCCTCGGGTCTCCGGATTCCTACGGGGGCTTGCGCGTCGAGGTCAAGAAGGACGAGGAACTCGATCGTGACACCCTGCTGCGCGATCTGGTCAAGATCCAGTACGCCCGCAATGACGTTGCGCCTCGGCGCTCGACCTTCCGTGCCCGGGGCGACGTGGTAGAGATCTTCCCCGCTTACGCCGACGACCAGATCATCCGTGTCGAGTTCTTCGGCGATACGGTCGAGTGCATTGACATCGTCGACGCGCTCCGGGGCGAGGTCATCGAGGAGCAGGACGAGATCGTCATCTTCCCGTCTTCGCATTACGTTACGCCGAAGGACCGCCTCGAACCCGCCATAGAGGCGATCGAACTCGAACTGGAAGCGCGGCTCGTCGAACTGCGTGGTCGGGGCCGCCTGCTCGAGGCGCAGCGACTCGAGATGCGCACGCGCCTCGATCTCGAGCTCCTGAACGAGATCGGCCACTGCTCCGGAATCGAGAACTACTCGCGACACCTTGACGGCCGCCAGGCCGGTCAACCGCCGGCCACTCTGCTCGACTACTTCGATGACGATTGCCTGTTCCTCATCGACGAGAGCCATGTCAGCGTGCCCCAGGTCGGAGGTATGTCGGCGGGTGATCGGTCGCGCAAGAACACGCTGGTCGAGCACGGGTTCCGGTTGCCGTCCGCCATCGACAACCGGCCGCTCACGGGCGATGAGTTCATGGCGCGGCTCAACCAGGTCATTTATGTGAGCGCTACGCTGGCGCCCCTTGAGATCGAGCTGGCAAGCGGTGTCACGGCCGAGCAGGTGATCCGCCCTACGGGTCTCCTCGATCCGAAGGTCGAGGTTCGCCCGGCGCAAGGCCAGGTGGACGATCTCTTGGGCGAGATCCGCGCCGTCGTCGATGCTGGGGACCGGGTTCTTGTGACGTGTCTCACGAAGCGCATGGCTGAGGACCTGACGACCTACTATCGCGACACAGGCCTCAGGGTGAAGTACCTGCATTCCGACATCGATACCCTGGAGCGGACGGCCATCATTCGCGATCTGAGGCTAGGGAAGTTCGACATACTCGTCGGTATCAACCTCTTACGTGAGGGGCTCGACATTCCCGAGGTCGCGCTCGTCGCTATCCTCGATGCGGACAAGGAGGGGTTCCTGCGTAGCCGCGGTTCCTTGATCCAGACCATCGGTAGGGCGGCGCGCAACGCCCGCGGTCGCTGCATCCTCTACGCGGACAAGGAAACCGATTCGATCCAGGCTGCGGTCTCAGAGACCACCCGCCGACGAGCGAAGCAGGAAGCGTACAACGAGGAGCGCGGCATCACGCCACGTAGCATTACCAAGAGGATCTTCGAGGGCATGGAAGCAATCTTCGAACGGGACTACGTAACGGTAGAAATCGATGACGTCGGCGAGGGGGAGGCGTTGCCAGACGATCCGGAAGAACTCCTGAACGACCTGCGCGAAGCGATGTTCGTGGCGGCGGGGGAGCAACGGTACGAGGACGCGGCCGAGCTCCGTGACCGGATCGGAGAGCTCGAGGAGCGCGTCCTGCGCCGGGGATGATCCATGCCGCGGTTGCCCTTCGACAAGGCGTCGGTCGATCAGCTCCCTCGGTCACCCGGTGTCTACATCTTCCTCGACGAACGAGAAAAGCCGGTCTACGTGGGGAAGGGTGTGGACCTGAGGTCGCGGGTCCGCTCGTACTTCGGGACCGGAGACGCTCGCCTCGTCAGCCACTGGATCAACGAGCGCGCGCGCACGCTCGACTTCATCGTGACCGGGTCTGCGAAGGAGGCCCTGATCCTGGAGAACAGCCTCATCAAGAAGCACGCGCCGCTGCTCAACGTCCGGCTCAAGGACGACGCGACGTATTTCAGCCTGCGCCTCGATCCGAAGGAGGAATGGCCGTGGCTGACGATCGTCCGCAAACGCAAGCGCGAGGATGTCCTTTACTTCGGCCCGTATCCGTCGGCTTACGCGTGCCGCAAGACGATCCAGTTTCTGAACCGGGTCATTCCGCTGAGGACGTGCTCGGACACCCAACTCTACAATCGGTCGCGGCCCTGTATCTCGTACGAGATCGGAAACTGCGTCGCTCCGTGCGTCGGCTTGGTGGATCGCCCCGCGTACATGGAACTTGTGGACCGAGCTGTACGCTTCCTCTCCGGGCGTGACGAGGAGGTCGTGAAGGAAATAGAGCAGCAGATGAACGCGGCGGCAGACAGGCTCGAGTTCGAACGCGCCGCGGACCTTCGGGATCGCCTCCGACACGTGAAGGAGACCCTGGAGAACCCCCAGGTTGCGCGTCGGGGAGGTCCCGATCGAGATGTCATCGGGCTCTGTGACACCGGTGACGAGGTCGCGTTGTGCGTGCTGGTCGTTCGCGACGGGAGCCTCGCGTCGTCCAAGCACTACAGCTTTATTCGTCGCCTCGAGGCCGACCAATTGCTCGCGTCGTTTCTCGGCCAGTTCTACGGGACTCAGCGTCAGCCACCTGCAGAGATCCTGATGCCGCGCGAGTGTGAGGACCTGGATCTGCACCGTGAGATCTTGGAGGAGGCACGCGGTGCGTCAGTCGTCTTGCGGGTTCCCGAACGAGGAGAAGGTCTCCGGTTGCTGAAGCTCGCGGAACGCAATGCGGAGTTCGGTCACAGAAAGACGCGGGAGGATGCCCAGCGCGCCGAGGCTTCACTGCAGGCGGTGCAGGCCCGCCTCAATCTCTTCAACCTCCCGGAGCGCATGGAGTGCTTCGACGTCTCTCACCTGGCGGGTGAGCAGGTGGTCGGCAGCAAGGTGAGCTTTCTCGCCGGTCGTCCCCATAAGGATGCGTACCGCCACTACCGCTTGCGAGAGGTTAGGCGAAACGACGATTTTGCCGCGATGGAGGAGGTTCTGGAGCGTCGCTTGAAGCGTGGACTCAAGGATGACGACTTGCCCGATCTGATCGTGGTAGATGGCGGTCGTGCACAGCTTGCGAGAGTCGTCGCCGTGATGCGGGATCTTCGCATCGACGTTGTTGACGTCGTGGGGCTGGCGAAGGCGCGCGCTGGTGCGCGAGCACGCACCACTGAGATGCGCTACGAGCGCGTGTGGCTCCCGGATGCAGAGGTCCCGATCGTTCTGCCCAGGGACGCTCCGGAGACACTCCTGCTGCAACGACTACGGGACGAGGCGCACCGATTCGCGATCACCTACTCGCGGCGGCTGCGCGGCAAGGAGAAAATCGGGACCGTTCTCGAGATGGTCCCTGGGATCGGGCGCCGGAAGGCGCAGGCTCTCCTCAAGCACTTCGGATCGCTATCCGAGGTGAAGGCTGGGTCCGCTTCGGAGCTCGCTGCCGCGCCCGGCATGACGCCGAGTCTTGCAGAAGCGCTCATTCGCTTCTTCCAAGAAAACGCCCGCTCGTAAGGCCCGCGGCCTTCTCGAACACGTCTCGGAACATCGGCCACGTCAGCGTGCCGACATTCACGTTGTATCGGGACGAGTGATAGGTATCGACCAGCACCGGAAGGCCAGGGATTTCGTGTACGGCCCCGTGGGCGAACTTGTGGTCAGCCATGCGCCTCACGGCGCCGCGGGTCTTTGCGTATCGCAAGAGCGTGTCGTGCGCGATTTTTCCCAGGGCGACGATCACTCTGAGTTCCGACAGCAGGGCCAGCTCTTCCTCGAGCCAGGGTGTACACGCGACGACCTCAGCTCCCGTGGGCCTGTTCTCAGGAGGCACGCACCGGACAGCGTTCGAGATATAGGCGCCCTTCAGGATGAGCCCGTCATCGACGTCTACAGATTCGCTCGCCGTCGCGCAGCCGATGGCGTGCAGCGCTCGGTACAGGAATGCGCCGGCTCCGTCGCCGGTGAACGGTCGCCCTGTACGGTTGGCTCCGTGCGCGCCCGGAGCGAGCCCCAACACCAGCAGTTTCGCCCTCGGATCGCCAAACCCGGGGACGGGTCGAGCCCAGTACCCGTCGTTGTCCTGGAACGAAGCGACGTACTCAGCCAGGCGGGGGCATCGGGTGCACGCGCACACGCGTTTGTTGAAGGCATCCAGCTTCGACGGCATCGCCGTGGATCCTACTACGGGGGACAGGGGGTCTCCGGGTCCGTGGTGCGCGAGCCGACCATCATCCTCGTGGGTGGTGCTTGCGGTGGGCCTCGCGCAGATGCTCGTCAGCAAGTGTCGTGTACACCTGGGTCGTGTTGATGGACGCGTGACCGAGCATCTCCTGCACTGCGCGGAGGTCGGCACCGTTTTGAACGAGGTGCGTGGCGAACGTGTGCCTGAGCGTGTGGGGGGAGACGTGCGTATCGAGCCCCGCGAGCCGTACGCGGCGTTTCACCGCGCGGTACACGCCGTCCCTCGAGAGGGGCTTGCCGCGGGCTGTGATGAAGACGCGGTCGCCAGATTCGGGTGTTTCGATGCGGGGACGCCCGCGCTTGATCCACTGCCGGAGCCCCTCGATCCCGGGATTGCCGAGGGGGACCTTGCGCTCCTTGCGTCCCTTGCCCATCACGCGGAGCAGGGCCTGGTCCGTATCGATGTCGCGCAGCCTCAGCGATGCCGCCTCGGACGCGCGCAGGCCGGCGCCGTACAGGACCTCTAGCAGGGCGCAGTCGCGTAGGGCAACCGGGCCCGCGTCGTCTACCGGCGTTTCGAGCAATCGTTTGATAGCACGCGCGTCGAGGGCCTTGGGGAGGAGTTGGGCGGGCGCTGGGGCGGGCAGGAGCAGGGCCGGATTCAGGTCGATGCGGCCAGATTCCCTCAGCCATCCGAAGAAACTGCGCATGGCGGCCGCACGCCGAGCTCGCGTGGCCCGTTGATCGCCGGACCGGCGCCGGCTCGCGAGAAATGCGATCAGGTCGCCCGTCGCGACCTTCTCCAGAGTGACCTCCCGCCGCTCCAGAAACCGGAGAAGGAGATCGAGATCGCGCCCGTAGGCCGCACGGGTGCGGACGGCGAGGTCCCGCTCGAGCGAAGCCTCCTTCAGGAACGCATCGCGCCAACGGGCCGCACGCGTGGCCCCGGCCCGGCTCTTTGAGACCCCTCCACCCATCGGGACGACCATAAAGGGTTGTGGCGCAAGGGGCCAGGGAGCCCTGGAGCCGGGTTGAACCGTCCACCCGTGGCTCCTATACTTTCCGGACCCTTCCGGCAGGCATGTGGAAGAATCCATAACCTGCTGGATAATAACATCTTAGGATCATATCCGTCGAGGAACTCGATGAGAAAGACGGACCGGGAGAGGTACAAGAAGAAGCTCATAGAGTGGAAGTTCCGCTTCACCGGCACAGTCGAGGGAATGCGCCGCGAAGCCTTGGAGCAGGACGAAGCGGCCCCCTCGGACGACCACATGGCCGACCACGGCACGGCTCAGTACGACCAGGACCTGACGCTCACGCTGGTTGAAGACCAGCAGGAGACCATCCAGGCCATCGATGAAGCCTTGGTCCGGGTTGAGTCCGTGAACTACGGCAAATGTGACGGGTGCAAGGAGCCGATTGCCAAGGCCCGTCTGGACGCGCTTCCCCACGCCAAGCTCTGCGTCGATTGCCAGGAGCGGCTTGAGGAGCGAGGCGAGACCTGACTCCAACCCGCGGCCGAACTGGCATGTTGCGACCCCTCCTCTTCCTCCTCGTGTTGATCGGAGGGATTGCCGCTGATCTCTG
Source organism: Planctomycetota bacterium (assembly GCA_013213915.1). GTDB lineage: Bacteria > Planctomycetota. The sequence goes on along the minus strand of JABSRK010000144.1, from coordinate 1,113 downwards.
GACCAAGTCGGCGGCTTTCGACAGCGTTCCCGAGCACACGTCCCATGTGATCTCGGAAGGCCTGTTCGCTATCGAACCCACGCGCAATTCGGGAGCGATGTGGAGCCTCTTCCAGGACGTCCCGGCATGGGTCTGGATCCTGATTCGTGGGACCATCGCGCTCGGCCTGCTCCTGTACTACTTACGGCATCGAAGGGAGATGGGATTGTGGGTGCAGCTCGCATTCGCTGGCGTTCTTGCCGGTGCGGTCGGTAACCTGCACGACAATGCGTTCGCGAAAGGCGGCATGGTGCGCGATTTCATCGTCATGTGGATCGGCTCGTACAAGTGGCCGTCGTACAATGTCGCCGACAGCCTCATCTGCATCGGTGCGATCTTGCTACTGATCTACTTCCTCCGACTCGAGGACCCAGCCAAGACCGGCAAGAAGGCGAAGGTGGTCAAGGCATGAGTGATATGGCCGTGCATCTCGCGAGCCTCGAGTTGCGCAATCCTGTGCTCGTGGCGTCGGGTACGTACGGCGCGGGGTTGGAGGCACGGGACGATGGCGTCGACTTGTCGCGGATCGGCGGCGTCGTTACCAAGTCCGTCACCAGTCAGCGACGCCGTGGCAACCCGCCTCCGCGCATCCACGAGACTGCCGCCGGGATGTTGAACTCGATCGGCATCATGAATCCGGGTCTCGACGGGTTCATCGAGCACGTGATGCCCGGTTTTCGCGAGCTTCCTTGCGCGCGTATCATCAACGTGGCTGGCGAGTCCCAGGACGATTTCGTGGCACTGACTCGGGCGTTTGACGAGCAGGATGGCGTCGATGCTATCGAGTTGAACGTGTCGTGCCCGAACGTGAGCGGCGGCATGGACTACGGGACCGATCCGGATGCACTCGAGCTGCTTGTGGCTCGCTGCCGGGCGGCGACGCAGCTCCCCCTGATCGCGAAGTTGACCCCGAACGTTACCGACATCAGGGTGATCGCGCGTGCCGCGGAGCGAGGTGGCGCCGACGTCCTCTCGCTGGTCAACACCTACGTCGGCATGGCCGTTGATTGGAGGCGCCGCCGTCCCGAGTTGGGCTCATCGACAGGGGAGGGGGGGCTCTCCGGCCCCGCAATC
>JABSRK010000143.1 GCA_013213915.1 Planctomycetota bacterium | reverse complement strand
CGGCGACGACGGCGACGACGACGACGGCGACGACGGCGACGACGACGACGACGGCGACGGCGACGACGGCGACGACGACGACGGCGACGATGACGACGATGACGACGATGACGACGATGACGACGGCGACGACGATGACGACGGCGACGGCGGCGACGACGACGGAAAGGGCGGCTTCGGCGCCGGCGTCTTCTAAGCGCCGCGCTTCATCACGAGCCTGAGCGTGCGGCTCTTGCTGCCCTCAGGTACCTCAACGAGGTAATGGAGGACGTCGCCCTTGAGGACGTAGCGCTGGGGGCTGCCCTTGCCCGTGACGACAATTTCGTTCTTCCGGTCGTCGAACGTCCACTCACCCTTGAACGGGCGTTGAGGTCCGCGCCCCTTGCCCGTGAACTCCGCCTCACCACCGTCCTTGAGTTCAAGCGTGATCTCAAGGCCGCCGAGCGCGGCCTTGAGGATCGCGAGCGCCTCTTTGCGAAGCCCCTCGCGCCCGGCACCGGGAGCCACGCGAGCGAGCTCGGGCTCGAGGATCTGGGCTGACGCTTCCAGGTCGAAGGTCCATGTACCGACGACCTTGTCGCCCTGGCTGCAACCGGCCAGGGTCACCGAGATCGTCAGGAGGAGGGCGGGCAGGGCACGCATGGCCCCAAAGTTAAGAGGACTCCGGCAAGTCCTCAACCCGCCTTCGGACAACAGACCGCAGGGTCTTCACCCCGCCGCCCCTCCTTGAGGAGCCGCGACCGAGGCCTCGACACCCAGAGGAGCAGCGCTCGCCAGGGGCACTCTCCGCCTTGTCGACTCACCGCCGGCGAGGGCGGGCAGGCGCATCAGCGCACGCTGCCACCACTCCTCACCAAGCCGTTCTTTCAGGAATCGGACGGTGCAATTCGCGAGCAGATCGACGCGGCAATCGCCGAATCCGAGACCCCGGAGTTCAGCCTCCAGGCCCGCGGGGGTCTGAGGCGGAGGCCCGATGATGCACGTAGATCTTGCACGACGGCGCGCAAAGTCCAGCACCTCCGTGACTTGCGGAATCGCGCGCACCAGGAGTCGCCAGTCGTCAGCCCGAACCGTGCCCCGAACGGCCTCTAACAGGAGGCCGACCCCGTCCCGAACGGACTCCTCATCGACAGCCAGGGCGGCCGCCACGGTGCGAACAAAGTGCTGCATGAAGAAGGCAATGGAAGGCGAAGGACAGCAAGCCCCCTCTGTCCTCATAGACTTCTGCGGCCAGCGGTTACGCTCGTGTTGCAGCGACCGGGGCACCGGATCTCCCATGACCTCATCCCAAGCGCCCGATCACCAGACACTTCTGAACTCCTTCAGCGCCCTCTCCAAGGCGCCTCCGACGCCGTCGGACGCACCCGAGGCCGCAGTCGCAGCGTGTTTCGCCCCGGACGCGTGCGGGTCCTCATGTCTGCTCCTGATCAAACGCGCAGAGCATCCCCTGGACCCCTGGTCCGGACACATCGGTCTGCCGGGAGGACGCCGCGAGACTGGCGACGCCGACGTCCTCGCCACCGCGTGCCGCGAGACGCGCGAGGAGGTCGGTGTGGCGCTGAAACCAGACCACCTCGTTGGGGCCCAACCACCCATCCAAGCCCTGAGACGTGGCGTGGCGACCGGGTTGCTGGTCCACCCCTTGGTGTTCGCCCTCCATACCCCCGCTCCCCTCGTGGCCAACCACGAGGTCGCGGCAGCGCGGTGGGTGCCTCTCGCTACGCTCGTGGACCCCGCTCTCGGAACACGACATGAAGTCGCAACGCCCACCGGACCAAGAGAGTTCCCCGGCGTGCGCCTGCCCTCCGACGAGGGACCGGAGTGGCTCCTCTGGGGCCTCACCTACCGGATGCTCTCTGAGTTGCTCTCTCGCGGCGGCCTCGCGCTCGCAGGCGGCCCACCGTCACGCTGACGTCGGACGTGAACGGACTATCATGCTGGACATGGCCGTCTCCCGAAGCCTCCTCCACATGCTGCTCCTGCTGGCGGTCGTCGCAACGCCCGGCTGCCAGGACAGCGAACCGATCAGCGGCTCTCCATCCATCACCCTGGACCCTGCGACCGATCCCACCGTGGTGCTGGGGGTGTTCCAACTCTCCACATCCCAACCTCCCGTCGTCGATGGCGACACCATCCGCGTCGACGGGTTGCGGCCCAGCCTCCGTCTGATCGGGATCGACACCGAGGAGACGTTTCGGGACAAGGGACGCCGTGCGCTCGCCCATCGCGACTGGGACGAGTACCTGGATACCGTGAACGCCGGAGCGCCCGCGAACCGGCCGCCCAAGTACGCGACCCCCATGGGAGAAGCTGCGAAGCGCTTCGCGCAGAAGTTCTTGGAGGGCGTCACCTCCGTCCGGCTCGAGTACGACGACCCGAAGCGCAAACTCGGCTACTTCGAACGCCACCTCGTCCACATCCTCGTCGAAAGTGAACAGGGACTGGTCAATTACAACGTCGAGGTCGTCCGCCAGGGCTACAGCCCCTACTTCAAGAAGTACGGTCGCTCTGCTCGCTACCATGCAGCATTTCTCGCGGCCGAAGCCGAAGCACGTAAGCACCGTCGTGGTATCTGGGCCGACCCTCCGGAATTCCATTGCTACCCCGACTATGCGACGCGGATCGCATGGTGGGACGAGCGGGACCACGCGTTGCAGCGACTCTCTCGGCTCAAGCGGGTCATGGGCGACAACCTCGTCATCCTGGGGGAAGACGCCGAGTGGGGCCGCCTGAAGACAATGACCGGACGCAAGGTGACCGTCGCCGGAAGCCCAGGCCAATTCCGCCAGACCGGGGCACGCGGCATCCAGTACATCGGCCACCGCAATAACAACGACTTCGCGATCGTCGGACCGCTGACGGCATTCGAGGGTCACGACATCCGCCGCCACACTGGCGACATCATCCTCGTCTCGGGTATCGTGAGCCTCTACCGCGGCAGGCCCCAGTTCATGCTCGACACCATCGCCATCTCAAAGCCGTGAGGCCTCGCAGGTCCCGCGCGTAACAGAGCACCCGCAAGTCAAACTCACGGCCGCACGACGCACACCTCCCCATCCCCGTCAGCATGGCCGAGACCCTATCGCCGCAGAGCGACGACGCACTCAACGTGCGGCGTGTGCGGGAACATGTCGACCGGTTGGACGCGCTCGACGGTATAGCCGCCCTCGTCCACGAGCGCCGCGACCTGCGGCGCCGTCCCGTGGACGTTGCACGAGACGTACACGATTCGGGGCGGCGCCAGGCGGAGCAGAGCCGACAGCACCTTGGGGTGTAGCCCTGCGCGAGGCGGATCGACGATGGCGAGGTCCGGAGAGGGCGCCGCCAAGCTCGAGGCCTCCCCCACGGACGCGAGGACGTCACCGGCGACGAAGTGTGCGTTCTTCACCCCGTTGAGCGCCGCGTTGGCACGAGCATCCTCAACCGCCGAATCGGCGAGCTCGAATCCCCACACCTCGCGAGCCGTCCGCGCCGCCGCCAGGGACAGCGCTCCAGTCCCGCAGTAGAGATCCCACACGACCTCGTCACCAGTGGGAGCGGCGAGTTCAGACACGATCGAAAACAGGACCGCCGCCTGCCGGCTGTTGGTCTGGAAGAAGCTGTTCGCCGAAATAGTGAAGGCGAGGTCGCCGATGCGCTCGGTGATGGTGCCCGGTCCGTGGATGACGCGTTCTCGCTCGCCGGATGCGATGGATGCCAGACGGGTATTCACGTTCTGCACGAGCGTCGTCACTTCCGGGTGGCGCTCGAGCATGGCCGCGGCCCAACGATCGACGTGAGCATAAGCGTCCTCCGACGTCACCAGGTCCACCATGATCTCACCCGTCCCGAATCCCTTCCGTAGGACGAGGTGGCGCAGCAAGCCCGTGTGTCGGACGACATGCCAGGGGGGCAAGCCGTGTTCGCGCGCGATGTCCCGAGCCGACGTGAGCAGGGCGTCGGCCTCCTCGAAATGTAGCGCACACGATCGGATGTCCAGCACGCGGTCGTACCGTCCGGGCACGTGCATGCCGAGCGCGAAGTCCCTCGCCACCCCTTCCGGCTCGTCAAGCTCGACCCAGCGCATCGCACCGAACGTGAAGTCCATCTTGTTGCGGTAGCCAAACGGCGGATCACAGCCGAGCACTTCAGGAACGTCGATGGCGAGCCCAACCCCTGAAAACGCGCTGGCGACCTGTTCCCTGAGCGCGCTGAGCTGCTCGGCATAAGCCAACTCCTGAAACGCGCATCCGCCGCAGGTCCCGCTGTGGGGACAGCGAGCGTCCACCTCGAGAGGCGACCGCTCAACCACATCGACCAAATATCCCTCGAGTCGGCGGCGGCGCGTCACTCTGGCGCGCACCACCTGTCCCGGCAGCCCGCCGCGCACCGCCATCGCACGGCCATCCACGGAGCCCGTGCCGCGACCCTTTCGATCCAGCCCCTCGATACGCACCTCAACCTCGGTTCCTCGTCGCATGAGTCGGCGATCCTACGGCATCTCCGCGGCGCCCCTGGCCTAACCGACACCTTCACGATCCACGAACGCGGCCACACGCTGCCGGATGTCGTCCCGGATCGCGGCCACGGTCTCTTGAGACCGCCCCTTGGGATCGGGCAGCGCCCAGTCCTCGACCCTGAGTCCGGGGATGTTCGGGCAAAGCTCGCCACATCCCATGGTGATGAGCGCCTCCGCGTCACGCGCGAGGTCGACCGTCAGCAGTTGGGGCGTGGCACTGGACAGATCGAGATCACACGCGGCCATCGCCTCCAAAACCTCTGGGTGGACGCGATCGGCAGGCGCCGTGCCGGCGGAGATCGCCCGCGCGCAAGCGGGGTCTGCGATTGCGTTGAAGAACGCTGACGCCATCTGTGAACGGCCAGCGTTGTGCACACACGCGAAGATGTATGCCTTCATCGAGGTGTGGTCTCGTCTGTGGGGACGCCGGCGTCGAGCCACGACGCCAACGTCGTCGCGAGCGCCGCCCCGACAAGCTGCGCCACGACGAACGCGGGCACGTCGACGGGACGAATTCCACACCATGTATCGGTAGCGGCGCGCGCCAAGGTGACCGCAGGGTTGGCGAACGACTCCGACGAGGTGAACCAGATGGCGCCCGCAATGAACAAGCCGACGGCGTACGCGACCACCTCGGGACTCCGATGAGCGCAGCCACGAATCAGCAGCACCAGCCCGAAGGTGGCGACGGCTTCCCCGACCCACAGCCCAAAGCCGGTCCTCGCCGTGTCGCCCGCGGCGATCCAGGCTTCGCTGAACATGACATTCGCGAGGAAGACACCGATGAACGCGCCGCCCATCTGGGCGCCGATCAGTGACGGCACGTCGCGCCCCTGAACGGCGCCAGCGCGCCACAAGGCGAGCGTCACCACCGGGTTGAAGTGTGCCGACCATCGCGCAAGGCCAAGGATGAGGGCGATCAGCGCGCCTCCGACAACCAGCGCGTGGATCAGCAACGCGATGGCGTCGCCGTCCGCACTGCGGGAGACTGCGATACCCGAGCCCACAACGGCGAGGAGCAGACCCGCAGTACCGATACCTTCGCTTGCGATCCGACGACGGAGGTCCATGTGCGCAGGCACCCTACTCCCACTCTGTAAAGAGAGGACGCACTCACTCGGCTGGGACGACCCCGACGGCAGCCTCCTGTCGGCACTTGAAGGAGGCGCCAGGCAGCGCCAGCTACGCTTCCGACGCCGATGTGCTATCAGGAGACGATGGCCGAATCCGCCTTCCATCAGTCACTCGACGCCTTCCGCGAAGAGTGCAACAAGACGCTCGGACGTTGGATCACGAACCGGCGCAAGCGAGCGGTGGAGAGCGGCACGGAGGGGATCGAGCTCGTCGATACCGTCGCACGCCTCGTGGATGCGGGCGGCAAACGCGTGCGTCCGGCCATCGTCTGGTTCAGCCATCTGGCCTGCGGAGGACAAGAGAAGGACCGTGCGATGCTGCTCGCCATCGCCTGCGAATTGCTCCACACGTACCTGCTCGTCCACGACGACATCATGGATCATGCTGAGCTGCGTCGCGGCGAGTCGACCGCTCACGTCGAGTTCACCGAACTCCACGACCATCGGGCGTGGAACGGTGACGCCCAGGACTACGGGCGGTCCATGGGCATCCTCGCCGGTGACCTCGCCGGTTCGTGGTCGAGCGAAGCCGCGAACATGGCCTTCGCAGGCCTCGAGGCAGATCTCGCTCGCGGCCTCGGGGCGTTGTTCTTCGGAATGTGCGAAGAGGTCATCTGGGGACAGCACCTCGAGATGCGCGTCGCAGTGCGGCGCGCCGCGACGGCGGACGATCTCGCGCGTGTGCTTCGGCTGAAGTCAGGGTGCTACACGGTCGAGCGGCCGCTGCAGCTCGGCGCCACACTCGCCGGCGCAGAAGACGACGTATTGAAGGCCCTGTCCAGGTACGGCGGCGCGCTGGGTGAGGCCTTCCAGCTCCGGGACGATCTGCTGGGGATGTTCGGCGACCCTGCGGATGTGGGCAAACCGGTGGGCGGCGATCTCGTCGAGGGTAAGCTCACGTTCATCATCCACCACGCGCTCCAGGCAGCGTCCCCCGCCCAGAAGGCCGAGATCCACGACGTGTTGGGAAACCGCGAGCTACCGCCCGATCAGGTCGCCCATGCCTGCGTGATACTGGAAGAGCTCGGCGCGCGAACCGCGGGCCAGGAGATGATCGACCAGCGCCTCGGGATCGCGCGGACGGCCCTCGACGGCGTCTCCCATCGACTGGAGCCACAGGGCCACCAGGTTCTGGACGGGCTCATCGGGTACCTCGGTGACCGTCGAAGCTGAGGCGAGCGGCGACCGAACTCGGGCCCCAAGGGCGGCGAAACCAGCGACTTCCCCCCCTCTTCGTGGCAAAATGTGAACGGGCTGAGCTTCCCTAGGCGCTCTTTGCAAGACAAAGTGGACGTAGAGAGGACGCACCCTCACGGTTGATTCAGACTGGACCCATCGGTACTACTGAAATCGAGATGCCATAAGGCTTTGCGACAAACCCATGGGCGCAAGACGCGAATCCGAACTCCTTGAGCGCGACCGCAAGGCCGAGCACATCCAGCTGGCGCTTGAGAAACGCATGCAGTCGGACCGCAGCTTTTGGGACGATTGGGCTTTCGATCACGTCGCCCTGCCCGAAGTGGACTGGGCTGAGATCGACACCTCGGTCTCGTTCCTCGGACGCACGCTGCGGGCTCCGCTCCTCATTTCCTGCATGACGGGCGGCACCGGCGCGGCGAAGCAGATCAATCAGAACCTGGCGATTGCAGCCGAGCAGTGTCAGGTGGCGATCGGACTGGGATCACAACGCAAGGCGCTTGAAGACCATGCCCAAGCCAGGACTTTCCAGATTCGCGAACAGGCTCCGACCGTACCGCTCATCGGCAACCTGGGGGCCGTCCAGCTGAACTACGGCTTCGGCATCGCAGAGTGCGAAGCGTGCGTCAGCATGATCGGGGCAGATGCCCTCGCCTTGCACCTGAATCCCCTCCAGGAGGCGATTCAGCCGGAGGGGCAATGCGACTTTTCAGGCCTCCTGGCGAGGATCGGCGAAACGGCACGGGGCCTCTCGGTTCCCGTGATCGTCAAGGAGATCGGCTGCGGACTCTCGGGCGACGTGGGACGTGCGCTCGCCGAGCAAGGCGTCAGATACCTGGATACGGCCGGCCTCGGAGGGACGTCCTGGGCCCGCATCGAGGCTCATCGGGCAGGAGATCCCTCTCTCGGCGAAGTGTTCGCGAATTGGGGAGTACCGACGCCAGAGAGCGTCCAGGCCCTGGCGAGCATCCCGGAAGTGACGGTGATCGGCAGCGGAGGCATCAGAAACGGGCTGGATACCGCCAAGGCACTCGCCCTGGGCGCCGACGTGGCGGGTGCGGCTTACCCCTTCCTCGATGCCGCCGTAGAATCGCCGGAGGCGGTGGTGGCCCGGATCGAACACACGATCGAGGAACTACGGATTAGCATGTTCTGCACAGGTGCCCGGACGATCGCCGAACTTCGCCGGACACGGTTGGGGAAAAAGACGCCGAAATGAGCGAACCGAACGCGGCAGCACAAACATCTGACATGCGCGGTGACATGGTCCAGGCTCTCGTCGACGGCCGCATGAACTTCCACGAACTGCCGGCAGACCTGTCGGGAGGCGAGGCGGCGGAAATTCGCCGGGCTGCGCTGGAGAAGATCACTGGGGTGCGTCTCCACGACATGGCGCACTACTCGATGGACATCGACACGGCTTCACGACGCAACTGCGAGAACATGATCGGCGTCGCACAGATCCCCGTCGGTGTTGCCGGCCCGCTGGTGGTGCGGGGCAAGCATACGAACGGGGACGTGTTCGTCCCGCTCGCGACCACCGAGGGGGCGCTCGTCGCGAGCGTCAATCGTGGATGCACGGCCATCGGCGCCGCAGGGGGAGCCCAGGTGTTCGTCGAAGACGTCGGCATGACGCGGGCACCCGTCTTCCGCACCGAGAGCATGGCGCAGACGCAGGAGTTCCTCGCATGGATCCGCGCCCACGAGCGGGACGTCAAGGAGCTCTCCGAATCCACGAGCAGGCACCTCAAACTCCTCGACATCAGGCCGTTTGCGTTCGGCACCTCGGTGTGGCTGCGGTTCCGGTTCTCGTCGGGCGATGCCATGGGTATGAACATGGCGACCATCGCCGTCGAACGCGTATGTCGCAAGCTCATCGCGCCGCGAACCGGCGTCGAGTGCGTCGCGCTGTCGGGCAACTACTGCGTCGACAAGAAACCCTCCGCCATCAACTGGCAGGAGGGACGGGGCAAGCGCCTCCACGCGGAGGTCGTGCTTGAGC
>JABSRK010000142.1 GCA_013213915.1 Planctomycetota bacterium | reverse complement strand
CAGCGGCACGAGTTCTGATTCGTCTCCCCGGGCAGACGCGAGGATGAGGAACAGCCCCATGGCCAGGCCACGTCCCGCGGCGCCGGAAGCGGCGAGTCCCACGAGCGAGCTCGCAGCGAGTGCGAGCAGGCTGGCGAGAAGCAGCGTCGGCAATCCGGCCGTGTGCAGGCCGAACAGGGTGATGACGACGTGCCGCCACGCGGGAGGGTTCATCCACGCTAAGGCGAGCACGGCGACGCCAACTCCGAGTGCCCAAGCGACGCCGACGTTCCCTGGACGCCCGACCCGCACAGCCACGAGTGGCCACGCGACGAACGTGCCGGCCGTGACGAGGACCTCCGCGACCTTCTCCCCGGCTTCCATGTCATCGATGTCGAGGTCGGCGAAAACGATCCACGTCGTGCCGAGGGCGGCGCCGATCAGCGGTGCGACGGGAGCGGCGGTGTACCGCCAGGTCGCGAGCGCGGCTACCACAAGGACGGGCAGGGCGACCGCGGGGGGGAGACCGTCATCGAGTCCGCGAAGGCGCCAGACCACGCTCCAGGTCCCCGCGACGATTCCCAACACCGCCACGGCTCGCGTCGCGACGGACGGTATGCGCGCCAGGCAGATTGCGAGCAGGGTGCACGAGAGGGCTGAAGCTACGAGGATGAGATTCAGCAACGTCTGCTCACCCGGAGCCACGTCATTGAGCATGCGCAGCCACGTGTTCTCCTCGAACACACGGAGGCCCACCACGGCGTTGCTCCCGCGCCGGAGGATGAGATCGGCCAACAGGACGAGACCGAGCAGACGCACCACCTGCACGACTGCATCGTCTAGCAGGCTGCGTGGGACTGCGAGCTTCCGCGGATCTTGAACCATCCGTGGCTTCCTGTACCCTGGATCGATTCAACCCGCAAGTTCCGAAGGAGATACGTGTGCTTCTCGGCCGCGTCGATACGGGAGCATCGGCATGATCCTCGGGCTCGTGACGGGTCCCGTCCACGCGACGGTGAAGAACCCCCACCTGGACGGTCACCGGTTGCTCGTGGTGAAACCCGTCGATCTGTCTGGTCGTCCGCAAGGGCGCCCGATCCTCTCGGCCGATCGCGTCGACGCGGGCGTGGGTGATCTCGTGCTCGTCTGCCGCGAGGGCAGCTCGGCGCGGTTTGTCCTGAACGACCGCGAGTCGCCGGTGCAAGCGATGGTTCCCACGGTCGTGGACGACCTCGTACTTCACGACACTGATGGAAAGGGCCCATGAACGAGGCCGAGTTCGAAGAGTTGGTGGCCCGCATCGACCACACGGTGCTCAAGCCGGACGCGACGGAGTCCGAGATCGACAATCTGTGCGACGAGGCTGCCGAATACGGCTTTGCGTCCGTGTGCGTGAACCCGGTATTCGTCGAGCGCTGCCGCCGCCGGCTCGAGGGATCGGCCGTGAAAACGTGCACGGTCATCGGGTTTCCGCTCGGCGCGACCCTGCCCGACGTGAAAGCCCTCGAGGCTCGCCGGGCGCAGGACGCCGGCGCCGAGGAGCTCGACATGGTCATTGCCGTGGGACTTCTCAAGTCCGGCCGTCATGATCTCGTGCAGGCTGACATCGAGGCGGTCGTCGCCGTGCGCGACGCAGGGCACGTGGTCAAGGTGATCATCGAGACCTGCTTGCTCACGGACGACGAGAAGCGCGCAGCGTGTCGGCTGTCCGTGGCTGCGGGTGCAGACTACGTGAAGACATCGACCGGCTTCTCGGCAGGCGGCGCCACGGTCGCTGACGTGGCGCTCATGCGTGAGGAGGTAGGCCCCACCATCGGCGTGAAGGCGTCGGGTGGAGTGAAGGACTTGGAGACGATGCAGCGCATGGTGGAGGCCGGCGCTACGCGGATTGGAGCCAGCGCCGGGGTGCGCATCGTCAAGGAGGCGTCCGCGTGAGCGACGAGTCGGCCGAGCGTGTGCAGGACGGAGAGGGCCGCCAGTATCACATCGGCTTGGAGCCCGGCGAGATCGCGCCCCGCATCATCCTCGTTGGGGATCCGGAGCGCGCGGATCGCGTCGCCGCCCGATTCGACGAGACCACGCTCACCCGTCGCTGCCGCGAGTACGTGACCCACACCGGCAAGCTGGGCGGGCGGGACGTCACCGTCATGGCCACGGGGATCGGTTGCGACAACATGGAGATCGCCGTCGTCGAGCTACTGGCCTGCGTGACCGATCCCGTGATTATCCGAGTGGGCAGTTGCGGCGCCCTCCAACCTGATATCGCGGTGGGCGACGCGATCATCTCGACGGCTGCTGTCCGCTTGGAGTCCACGTCCCTCGGCTTCGTCGAGGAGGGCTACCCTGCTCACGCGCACCACGAGGCGATCCTGGCCCTCGTCTCCGCGGCGGCCGAGCTCGGCGTGCCGCACCGTGTCGGTGTCACTGCCGCTGCCGCGGGCTTCTACGGGCTCCAGGGTCGCTCGGGCAACGCCATCGAGCCCCGCTTCCCCGACATTCCGGAACGCCTCGCCAAGCAGGGTGTGCTCAACCTCGAGATGGAGACGAGCACGCTGTTCACCCTCGCGACGCTCGCTCGAGTCCGGGCGGGCGCTGTCTGCGCGGTCTTCGCGAATCGTCCTTCCAACGGGTTCATCGCGCCCGACGAGAAGCACGCCGCCGAGGACCGCGCCATCTCCGTCGGCCTGCGCGCATTCGACTACCTGGACGACATGGACGGCAAGGGGCGTCCGTTCGTGCTGGACGCTCCCGGAGCGAGTTGAGCTCTGCCCCGCGGCGCCTAAGCGCCCGGCCCGAACGCCTCCGGCAGGAGGTCCGCGACCGTCGTGGTCGTCCACGCACCGTCGGCGGGGGCCAGGTGGACGACCACGTCACCGCCAAACTCGAACAGGACCTGGCGGCATGCTCCACAGCAGGAGGCGCCGTCTTCGGTGGCCACGGCGATGGCTTCGAAGGAGCGTGCCCCGGCGGCGACGGCGGTGAACACGGCGTTCCTCTCCGCGCAGACCGTCAGCCCGTAGGACGCGTTCTCGACGTTGACGCCGGTGAAGACACGTCCGTCGTCCGCGAGGAGGGCGGCGCCGACCCCATAGTTGGAGTACGGGGCGTACGCATTGGCCCGAGCGTCCCTTGCGCGCTGTACCAGATCTGGAGCGTCCATGAGGGCATCATAGCCCGGGCGCTTACCCGAGCGACCCAAGGACGGCGAGCAACAGGGAGCCGAGCCTCCGCCCCGCGGTGGCAGACGCCTCCAGGACTTCCTCGTGCGCCAGCTTCTCTCCGCTCATCCCGGCGGCTTTGTTGGAGATGACGGACACACCGAGGACGGGGATCCCCATGTGTGACGCGACGATGGCCTCGGGCACGGTGGACATGCCGACGGCGTCGATTCCCATGGCGCGCATGGCCCGGATCTCTGCCGGCGTTTCGTACTGCGGGCCGGATACGCATCCGTAGACGCCCTCCTGGAGCGGCACGCCGCTCGCGGACGCGGCGGCGCGCATGCGGTCCCGCCAGGACGTCGGGTACACGTCCGACATGTCCGGGAAGCGTGGACCCCACGCATCGATGTTCGCGCCCATGAGCGGCGAAAGGGCTGTGAGATTCACGTGGTCGGCGATCAGCATCAAGTCGCCGGGGACCAGGTCATCCCGGATGCCCCCGGCGGCGTTGGTGACGATGAGCACTTCAGGCTCGAGGGCGCAGAGAATGCGCGCCGGGATGCCGAGGACTTCTGGCGCGTGACCTTCGTACCCGTGAATGCGTCCCGACAAGGCGACGACGGACTTCCCGTCGAGCGTCCCGACCACGAACACGCCGTCATGCCCCTCCACCGTCGATGGGGGATACCCGGGGATGTCGGATGCGGTGACGCGTGTGGTGCCCTCCATGCGATCGGCGATGTGCCCGAGGCCGGACCCGAGGATGAGCGCCACCCGTGGCGCGGTTGCGCCAGCCCCCTCGAGCTTCTCGACGGCGGCTTGGACGACGGACAGGACGTCGGTCATCCGAGGAACGCGCCTGCGATCGTGGCGGTCATCCACGATGCGAAGGCGCCTCCGAGCATGGCGCGCAGGGCGAGCTGGGATAGGTCCTTCCGGCGTCCGGGGGCGAGGGGACCGATGCCGCCGAGCTGGATGCCGATGGACGCAAAGTTGGCGAAACCGCACAGAGCATACGCCGCCATGATCTGCGCCTTGTCGGACATACCAGCCCCGACTTCTTGGAGATTGCCGAATGCTACGAATTCGTTGACGACGATCTTCGTGCCCAGGAGCGACCCGAACGTGTTGCAGTCGTCCCATGGGACGCCCATCATCCAAGCGACCGGAGCGAAGACCGTTCCGAAGATGCTCCGCAGGGTGACGTCGCCGTCACTCATGGCCTTCAGGGGCCAGTCGATGAGCGCCACGAGTGCGATGAACGCGATCAGCATGGCGCACACGTTCAGGGCCAGCTTGAGGCCATCGGCGGTCCCGGTCGCGGCGGCATCGACCAGGTTGGTGGTGGTCCTCGGGACGTCCAGACTCACCTTGCCGCGGGTCTCCGACTCCTCGGTCTCGGGGACCATGAGCTTGGCGATGACGAACGCAGCGGGCGCCGACATGAAGCTCGCGGCCAGCAGGTGTCCCGCGAATTTGGGGCCGATGAAGCCTATGTACGCCGCCAGGACCGACCCGGCGATGGTCGCGAAGCCCCCCGTCATCAAGGCGTTGAGCTCGGACCGGGTCATGCCATTGATGTAGGGCTTGATGACCAGCGGCGCCTCCGTCTGCCCTACGAAGACGTTGGCGGCCATGGCCAGGGATTCAGCCCCGGACACCCTGAGCGCCCACATCATGAACCTCGCCATCAACCGGACGAGGGCCTGGATGATCCCCAGGTGGTAGAGGATGGCCATGAAGGCGGAGAAGAAGATGATCGTGGGCAACGCGCGGAAGGCGAAGACGATGGGCCAGCTGCTGCGCGAACTCTCAGCCAGATGGTCCTGCCCCTCCGCGTCGTACATGAAGTGGGGATAGAAATTGACGGGCTGCGTTGTCCCGTTCTCATCGGGTGCCGGTTCGAACTGAGTCAGCGGTCCGAAGACGAACTCGGCGCCCTTGTTCGAGAAGCTCAGGAACTTGGTGACCCCGTCGGAGACCCAGCGCAGTCCGTTGCTGCCCGTGTCCGTCTTCAGGATGACCACGGCGAGCAGCACCTGCATCAGAATGCCTGCGATCACGACGCGCCAGTTGATGCGCCGCTTGTTGGTCGAGAGCAACCACGCGACGAAGAGGAAAAACGCGAGGCCCAGGAGAGCGCGTAGGATCACCATGCGGTGGAAGCCTACCGGCGCGCTCGCAGAACGGTCAAACGGGACCGGATACACTGCTCCCATGCTCGACCCCGCCATCTTCCGTCGCTACGACATCCGCGGTGTGGCCGACGTGCAACTGACCGAGGAGGTGGCTCGCCTCGTGGGGCAGGCCCTTGGCACTCGGATCATCCGGACCGGGGGGACCACGGCGGCCGTGCGACGGGACGTGCGTCACAGTTCGCCGCGCCTCGCGGCCGCGACGGCGGCCGGCCTGGCCGCCGCAGGGGTCCGGGTGTCGGACGTCGGGCAGGTGCCGACCCCGGTGCTGTACCACGCCCTGTGGCGGCTCGGCCTCGATGGCGGGGTCATGGTCACGGGGTCTCACAATCCGAAGCAGGACAACGGGCTCAAGCTGTGCCTGGGAACGGCGTCGCTGTGGGGCGACGACGTGGCGAGCTTGCGGACACAGGCGGAGTCGGGGGACATGGTGTCCGGCGACGGCGCCGTCGAGAGCGTCGATTACCTTCCGCGCTACCTGGACGAGATCTGTGCTGCGTTCGCGTTCGCGAGCGGAATGAAGGTCGCGGTCGATTGCGGCAACGGGGTCATGGGGCCGGTGGTGCTCGAGGGATTTCAGCGTCTCGGCGTCGAGGTCGTGCCGCTCTTTTGCGACCCCGACGGTGATTTTCCGAACCACATACCCGACCCGGAGGTGCCGGAGTACATGGCGGACCTGGGGCGGAGCGTGGTGTCGGACGGTTGCGTGTGTGGGCTCGGCTTCGACGGGGACGGTGACCGGGTGGGCGTCCTTGACGAGAGCGGCCGGAAGATTTCGGCGGACTGGCTCATCGCTCTCTACGCCCGCGACATGTTGACGCGCCATCCCGGTGGCAAGGTCCGGTTCGACGTCAAGTGCTCGGATTTTCTCGCCGAGGACGTGCGTGCTCATGGCGGTGTGCCGGTGATGGGGGAGACGGGGCATTCGTTGCTCAAGCGCGACGTGAAGGCTGGCGATTGCCTCCTCGGAGGCGAGCTTTCGGGGCACATCGTGTTCAACCGTGGCTACCTGCCCATCGATGACTCGCTTTACTGCGCGTTCCAGTTCCTGCGCTTACTGGAAGCCCATGACGGTTCCGCGTCGTCCCTGTTCGCCGATTTTCCCGCCCTCGTGTCGACCGCCGAGATCAAGGTACCGTGTGCCGACGACGTGAAGTTCGACGTGGTCGACGCGCTCGTCGCCGGGTTCAAGGGCAGCCACGAAGTGTGCGACATCGACGGGGCCCGCGTGCGCACGGACGACGGCTGGTTCCTCGTCCGCGCGAGCAACACGACAGCCAATCTCACCGTGCGCTTCGAGGCGGCGACGGATGATGGCGTCGATCGCGCGCGTGGATTGCTGGTCGCAGCGTTATCCGACCATCCCGAGGCCGATGCATCGGTTCTGGAGAAGGCATGAGACTCATCGTGTTTGCGTTGGTGGTCGCTCCGCTCGTGGCCCAGGTCAGGGAGTTCGAGGACGGCCGCGTCAGCGATCAGGAGAAGTGGCGTTCGGCGCTCAACGGCTGCAGCACAGACGCGGAGCGGGCCGCCGCCCTGCGCGGCATGGGCCGGGTCGGAGACGCGGGCCTGGCGCCGGTCGTGAGTGACTTCCTCGCGTCCCACGAGGAGGCGTGGTCGGTCGAACTTCAGCGCGCTGCTGGCCTCGCGGTGGCGCTGCTCCGAGACCCGTCGTTGCTGGGTCCGCTTTCGCGTCGCGTCGCGTCGGCGGATCTCGCCCGGGCGCTGGGAGGGGTCGGGGAGCTGCCGGATGGCAGCGCGCGTGTCGCGGTCCTTTTGGCCTTGCGGGCGAAGGACGCTCGGACGGACGGAGAGGCGATCGGAGACGGGGTCGTCGCGCGGCTGACCTACGGCATCCACGTGAAGGAGCCTGTGTTTCGAGACGATGCGCGCCGCGTTCTGACGGACAAGTCGGACATCCCGCAGGCGCACGTACGGGCCGCCGCGTACTACGCAGCGCGTCACCCTTCGAGACCGGATCAGGCTCTCGGGCGTGGCGTGGCGCGACACCTGACGAGCACCGACGCATTGACCGCGTCGTACGCGACCCGCGCATTCGCTCGGATGAAGGACGCGGGAGAGACGGAGGCCGTGATCCTCGCGGCGACTCTCGACACTGACGCCCCCCGCGGTGTTCGTGTTGCGCGTCTGCGCGCGCTGGCGTCCCTACCTCCCACACCCGCGCTGGCGGGAGTGACGCGGGCTCTGCGCGACGGCGAATCCCACGTGCGACGGACAGCCCTCGAGACCGTCACGGCGTGGGCGCCCAAGCTCGGCGCCGATGACCGCGCGGGCCTCGCTGCGTTTGCGGCGGTCATGATCGATCACGATCCGGTCTTCGATGTCCGCCGTGCAGCGGTCCCTTGCCTGGCCCGTCTTGCGCCGAAGACGTTCGAGCAGGGTCTTGCGCGCTTCCGGCTCTCCAAGCCGTGGCCGGTCCGGGTGGCGGCCGCCGAGGCGTTGCGCTACCTGCCATGGTCACGTTCCAGTGCGGTGGGCCACGCCGCGTATGCATTCCGCGACGACCCTGACGTCCGCGTGCGGATCGCCCTGCTCGAATCGTGCGCTGCCAAGCTCTCCGAGAAGGACCGGCCCGAGCAGGCATGGATGGCGGTCGACCTGATCAACCCCGGAGGCGTCACGGGGCCGACCCACCTGGATCTCGCCCCATCGGAGACCGAGGGAGACCCGGTCAACCTCGGGTTGATCCCGAATGTGGTGAGGGCGGCGGTCGCGTATGAGCGTGACGACGCGGGGGTGGTTGCCATCGCCAAGAAACCGCTGCGTCTTGCGGGCGTGCTGGATCCCTATGCCAGCCTCCCATCCCACGAGGTGGAGTCGTGGCTCTCGGTGGTGTCGCTCGCGGAGACCTTGTTCGTGCTCGGCGAACGGGAAGCCGCGCTGCGTACGCTTTCATCCGCCGCCAGCTCAGAGGAGCCGGCGGTCGTTCTCAAGGCTTCGGCCGCGCTCCGAAAACTCGGAGCCGAGCCTCCTGCGCGGGCGGCACCCACGTCCCGATCGACCGACGGTCTGTTAGCCAAGCGTGCCGTCATCCACACGACGCGCGGGGACATCGCCCTGGCACTGCGCCCCGACGTCGCGCCGCGCACCGTTGCGAACTTCGTCCGGCTCGCGCGGGCGAGCTACTACGACGGGGTCTTGTTCCACCGTGTCGTGCCTGCATTTGTGGCGCAGGCGGGGTGTCCCGGCGGCGATGGGTGGCGCGGCCCCGGTTACTCGATCCGGTGCGAGAACAACGATCTTACGTATGGCCGCGGCGCCCTCGGGATGGCGCTCGCAGGGAAGGACACGGGGGGCAGCCAGTGGTTCATCTGCCTCGAGCCCCAGCCCCATCTCGATCTTCGGTACACGGTTTTCGGGCAGGTTGAGGCGGGCTGGGACGTTCTGGATGCCCTGGTGCAGGGGGACGCGATCCTGCGCATCGAGACTGAGTGACCCCCCGTGAGGACACCGGGCTGGGGGAACCTGTCCTCTCCTGGGGACACTCGTTGCGGGGGCGCCGAAGTC
>JABSRK010000141.1 GCA_013213915.1 Planctomycetota bacterium | reverse complement strand
GGCGCCTGGGCCCAGGGAAGCGTGTACGATGCAGTTGACCATGCGCCGCTCCGCTATCCACCGTCTCGGCAGCGTCCTGCTCGTCGCGCTCGTCGTCTGTTCCAGCGGTCTTCGTGCACAGACCAACGAGGAGGTGGACACATCCATCGCGCGCGGTGTGCAGTGGATGCTCTCGGCGCAGACGTCCGACGGCTCGTGGCGCGGCTCCCAGTTCGAGAACTACCGCGGGTTCACGGCCCTGTGCGCGTACACGTTGCTGAAGTGCGGCCTACCGAAGGACCATCCTTCGCTGCGGGTGGCGTTTGACTGGCTGGATCGCCAGGATCTCCACCGTACATACGACCTGGGGTGTGCCTTGATGGCGTACGAGGCCCTCGGCAAGAGCCGCCCCATGAAGATCATCAAGGAGTACGCCAGGAAGCTGATTCGCACGGCTGGAAATGGACGGTGGCAGAACGGCGGACGCTGGGGCTATCCGGGCAATCACGCTGGCGCGGACATGGGCTGGACCGACCTCTCCAACACCCAGTTCGCGGTCCTGGGGCTGCGCGCGGCGCGCCGCTGTGGCGTCAAGATTGGCAACCGTTCTCTGTGGACGCGCGTCGCGGAGGACCTGGTCAAGGACCAGGACTCCTACGGGAGCTTCGGCTACCGGGGCGCAGACAAGCACTCGGCGTCCATGACCTGCGCGGGCATCACGGCGCTGGTTCTGTGTCGCGAGGTGCTCGAAGACGTGAGCGCGGACAAGGGCATCCTCGGTAAGGTCCGCGTCGGCATCAACCGCGGTTTCATGTGGTTGGGAAAGAACTGGGCCATCGACCGGGCCATCGACTACCGCGTCAAGGGGCACAACAACGCGGCGTGGCACTACTACTATCTGTACGGACTGGAGCGCGTCTGTGCGTTCACCGACAAGGCGCGGGTCGGCGGCCACGACTGGCATGCGGAGGGCGCCAAGCTCCTCACCGCCGCGCAGCAGCCCCCGGGCTGCTGGAAGGGCAACGAGACCGACACCTGCTTCGCGCTGCTGTTCCTGCGGCGCGGCTCACGGACGTCGGGGCTCGGTCCCCGGGCGGCGACCGCGCAGCAGGCCGCCAAGGAGGCGCCCTTCTCCGTCGGCATGAGCGGCGAGCGGCCGTTCATCGCCTGGATTCGCACGCTCGGCGTGATGCGAGGTCTTCTCGACCGGGGAGATCGCATCGACGTGTTGCGATGGAAGGTGAACGGCACCGTGGTCCGCAAGGTCGAGGCGCCGGCGCGAACGGCGCTCCTGGACGCTCCATGCCATCTCCAATATGGGTTCGACAAGAACGGTCGCTACGCCATCCAGGCGGAGATGGAAATCCAGCCCATCGACGCGCACGAAAAGACCGCTATCTACAAGTCAAACGTGGTCGAGTTCACCGTGGATGATGTCGAGGAGCCCTGGCACCGGGAGGCGACGCGGGATCACGACCGGCAGCTGCTCCACCGGGGCGATGTGGTCGCGAGCGCGTCTTCCGAAGCTTGGGGCTGGTCGCGGGCGGTCTACGCCGTGGACCAGCGTCACGCGTCGTCGTGGTGGTGCAAGAACGACGACGTCCGTCCGCGCATCGTGCTCGACCTCTCCCACGCCACGCGCGCCAGCGTCGTCAAGTTGACCCAGGCCCATCCCCACACCCTGGACACGAAGGGTCGTGCCCGTGCGAAGGACATCGAACTCCGCATCAACAACGGCAAACCCGTGCGCTATCGACTGACGGACGATCCGAGGCACAAGCAGCTCGTCCGCTTCCCCAAGACATCGGTGCGTTCGCTCCGCATCGACGTGTTGAGCACGTATCGCGGGCATCGTCGCAACGAGGAATCCGTGGTCGGTTTCAAGGAGATCGAGCTCTTCCTCGATCCCCATCCCGATGACCTCACGGACGTGCCAGTGCGTACCAACGAGATCATCCCCATTGCCCGTACGTTCGCGGTCCAGTGGCGCTACACGCTGGAGGCGCCTCCGGCGGACTGGAACCAGCCGACGTTCCGTGACCTCCGCTGGAAGAAGGGTGTGTCCGGGTTCGGCTCCGTCGGCACCGCCCATAACCCCAAGCGGACGGACTGGAACACCCCCGCTGTCTGGATCCGCCGGGATTTCCGCATCGTTCCCGGCGACTCTCGCGAGTTCCGCGTCGAGATCTGCCACGACGACGACGCTACCGTCTACATCAACGGCGTGGTGGCCGTTCAGGCGAGCGGCTGGTCCAACAACGAATACCGGACGTTCCCCCTTTCCAAAGAAGCGCGCGCCGCGCTCGTCAACGGTCGCAACGTCATCGCCGTGCATTGCCGCAACAACACCGGCGCCTGTTACCTGGACGTAGGGCTGATGGAGGTCTCCCGGTAGGGGAGGTCCCGCGCCCCGGCTACAGGAACGTGAGCACGTAGACGAGCGCTAAGGCGATGTGCATCAGGGCGAACGGGATCGCCATCTTGACGAATCTGCCGAACGTCATCGTCAGCTCGTGCTTGTGCATGATGGTGACGGCGACGAGGGTGGACGCGGAGCCGATGGGGGTGAGATTGCCGCCCAGGTTGGCGCCGAAGATGACCGCCCACCAGAGGCCAGGGGAGACCTCTCCGGCGGGCATGGACCCGAGGATCTTCGCCAGCATGGCGGCCAGTGGGATGTTGTCCGTCACCGATGAGAAGGCCGCTGCGGAGACCAGCAAGGACCCCTGACCCACGCGCTCGCCGTCACCGATGATGACCTTCAGGCCGTCGCCGATGAGTTCCAAGACTCCGGCGTGCTCCATCACGTTGATGGTGACGAAGAGCGCCGCGAAGAACGCGAGAAGATCCCAGTCGATGGCCTGGTAGAAGCGGTCCGCGACGTGTTTGTAGCGGACCAGCATGATGCCCGCGAAGAGCAGGGCGACGTAGCCCATCCCCAGGTTGCTGATGACCGGGAGGCTCGAGGCGCTGGCGATGACGACCACGAACAGGCCCGTCATGATCGCGCCGAACCAGAAGAACCCCTTGCTTTCGATGCCATCGTTCTCGTCGAAGCCGGCGACGAGCTCCCTCGCCTCGGCCCGCTCCGCTTCGCTCCCCAGGTTCTTGATGCCGAAGATGCGAGCGCCGAGGAGGATCGTGGCGACGGTGGCGACGACGACGAACGGAGCTGAGCGGATCAGGAAGCTGACGAACGAGATCCCGGCCGCCGTTCCGACGATGATGTTCGGTACCGAAGAGATCAGGGTGAGCAGGCCGCCGATGTTCGTCAGCAAGCCTTCGGTGAGGAGGAACCCGAGGAGCTTGTCCCTGCGTCCGAGCTTCTCCAGGCTCACGGCTGTCAGCGATCCGACGATGATCATCGCGGTGACGTTGTTGAGGACCGCAGAGAACACCACCGTCATGAGCCCGTAGAACCACAGGAGCTTCTTGGGGTCGCCGCCCGACACCCGCGTCAGGCGGATGGCGATCCACGTGAACAGGCCAGACTTGGACACGATGTCCACGAACAGGCTGGCTCCGAGGATGATCGAGATGACGCTCCAGTCCACCGACGGGATGAACACGGGAAGGCTGATCGTGTGTCCTCCCCAGTCAACCTCGCCTGGGGGAATGAGGTTGAGGGCCTCGCCGACGAACAGGCAGAGGAGCGCGAACGTCACCGCGATCACGGACTTCTTCGCGTGGATCTTCTCCTCGAGGGCGAGGCAGGCGATCAGCGCGACGAGGATTGAAGTGAACAGCATCGTCACCCCGGTCGAAACCTGATGCTCGAGGAGGGGCATCACAGCATCAACAGCGGGACCTGCCGCATCTCGATGGCGATGGGGTGCGCGAGGCCGTGCATCGCGTCCTGGTCTTCGTCCTTGGCGTTCATCACCAGCAGGGAGGCATCGTGTTCGTCAACGAGGTGCTTCCACTTGGCGAGGCGGTGGCCGAAGCTGACGTCCGCTTCGACGGTCACCGGGACACCGGCCTCCGCGAGGCCCTCGCGGCAAGACGCGATGTAGTCAGTCGGGTCCTTGAGCAGGCGTTCACGGAGCATCCCGGTCACCGAATCCGTGTCCATCTCGGGGATCTTGGAGATGGCGTCCGTGTACCTCGCGAGGACGGCGTCGTCCTCGACGTGGCAGAGGATGAGGCGGCCCTTCGGCATCGTGTAGCGAAGCGCGTGGCTGACGAGGTGGCCGTCCCCCGTGAGGTGGTCGGTCATGACCATCACCACGCTCGTGTCCCGATCGGGCAGCGTCGCCGCGTCATCCGTATCCGGGTGCGGGAGCACCATCACCGCGCGGTCGGTCGCCTGTGTCAGGACATCGAGAACTTCCCCGAGGGTCCAGGACCACCGCTGGTTCGGGCTGCCCACGTGCCGGTGCGTGCACACCAGGTCCGGGTCCTCCTTCTCGAGGATGTCCATGAGATCCTGGATCGTCGAGAACTCGCTCGAGGACACATCTGTCCAGCGGACGTTGGCGCCGAGGACGGAGAGGAAGCCGCGGATACGGTCCGCGTAGGTCTTCACTGCATCTCGGTCACCGTCGGCCACGACCAGCACCGACGTCACGCGGACGTCCTGTCGCTGGAACTGCTCCTTCACTGCGGATTTGAAGAGGCTCTCGAACTGATCGACCTTGTCCATGGCGGCGGGATCTTAAGCGATTCCGCCCGGGTGGTTACTCTGGTGACGAGTTGAGCCTGATGAGGAAGACTGTGAGGACACTCATTGCACTGGTGATCGCCGTGCTGGTGGCATACGGCCTGTGGCAGCTCCTCTCCGATTCGGCCCACGAGGACACGCTCGCGCGTCCCGTGAACACCGACGAGCGCCCGGACCCCGCCGGCACCGGGCAGCCTCCTGTCGCTGCCGCGGAGCCCGCCGAAAGCAAGCCGTTCGTCGCGCAGGACGAGCAGCCGCCCACACCTGCGTCGCCGCCCAGGGTGACGATCCTCGTCCAGGATGCCCAGGGAGTCGCCGTGCCCGGTGCGGCGGTCGTCTTGGCGGAGGGGGCCGCCGGGTCGGCGTCGGAGGATGAAGAAGGGGTGCTCTCTCCCGAGGGCGTCACCGATGAGTCCGGGCGCGTCACCATGGAAGCGCCCCTCGGTCTGGTGTGGGCCGTGGCGGTCAAGACCGCGTACCCGCCGGCGTTCGCCGCGATCGCCGATGAGGGTGTCACCGTCGTGCAGCTTTCGAGCGGCGGCCTGGTGGAGGGCGTGGTCACGCTGGACGGTCGTCCGGCGACGCAGCCGATCGAGATCGAGTTGCGCGGGCACCGCGACGTGTCGGTTGACTGGACGCTCCGCCAGCAGACGGCGCGGGCCCGCGCCGGATATGTGCGTGGTGACGTGATCCCCGCGGTCACCGACGACTCGGGACGCTTCGCGTTCCACGGGCTCGACGCCGGCGAGGGGCTGACCCTGCACTTTCCGCTTCATCAGGTCGTCGGTGGGACCTTCGACGGGCGACACAGCTTCGAGGTCACGTCACCGGCGAGCGGCCTGCGCGTCGATCTCACCGCTGCGCCCATGATCACCGGCCGACCCGTCGGACACGATGGTGTCCTCGCTGTGCACGCCGTCGTGACACCGCGGGTCGGCGCGCAGTGGATCGCCCGCGCACGTCACCGAGGCGGCCCGGAGTTCCACATCGTCCTTCGTGACGGGGAGGCCAGGCAGGCGGAGGTGTCGATCACCCGTCTCGATGGCTCGCGCTTCGCGAGACGCCTGGTCGTCGCGGGTCTGGACGGACTGGTCGATCTCGGCGACATACCGGCCGACCCGCTGCGTCTGTTGCCCGTGCATGTCACCGGGCTGAAGGGCAATATCGAAGGTGCGCGCGTGGCGACCGCCGGGTACGTGAGCGCCCCGACGGGCAAGGACGGCTGGGTCGACTTCCGGGTCCCCGTGGGCGAGCCGACGATCGTCGTGGGGAAGGCCGGTTATCACGTGGCGGAGATGAGGGTCCCGCCGGTGGAGCGCGGCGGCGTCGAGGTGCGCCTCGAATCAGCCAACGCGTTGCGCATCGTCGTGACCGGAGCCGGCGCACAGGACAGGGGGCTCCGGGTACAGATCGCGTATTCGGGGAGTGACCTGTTCGAGCGCCCGACCCGCCTGCTGCGCCCGTCAACCGACATGAGAGGTACGCCGCCAAGTCGTCGGGCCCGCGACAACGTCACGGGGGGTGGTCGCTTGCTCTACGAACTGGTCGAGGGAGGCGTGGTCGTGTACGGCGTGCGTCCCGACACGCCACTGGACATCTCGCTTGTGGATGCCCACGGCCACGAGATCGTGAAGGAGAGTGTCAGCCTCGGCCAGGGACAACAGCGCACCGTGACGTGGATCCTCGACGAGCGAGCCCGTACGCTCCACGCCCGCGTCGTCGATGACGGCGGGCGCCCGCTTTTCGGTGCGGAGATCCGGATCGATGGACGCGGAGGGACCTGGACGTCCGACGTGGAGGGCCACGCCGCCGTCGAGGGGATCTTCCAGGATCGAGTGGACGTGACGGTGTCCAAGCGTGGCTACAGCACGGTGACGCGACGTGAAGTGGCCCTCGCAGACGAGCTCGCCATCCGGCTCGATCCCGTGCGCTCTCTTTGGGTCACGGTCGTGGATACGAAAGGTGAACTCGTCGACGATGCGTTGCTTGAGCTCGATGGCGAAACCGCCGGGCGAGTGCGTCGGGCTGGTCGCGGCCTCTACCGCATCGACGAGGTGCCGCGCCGTCCCGTCGTCGTGAGGGCGCGCGTGTCCGAAAGGACCGGGACAGAGACCGTGGCGGCCGACGCCGAACGGGTGCGTATAGCGGTCAGATAGGGGCGTGCTGATCCCGCACCGAAGACACGGACCGGTCAGAGAATGGTGCGCCGCGGATTGTCGGGCAGGGTGATGTCGCTGGAATCGAGGAGCGGAACCGACTCAGTGACCTCGATCTCGGGGGTCGTGTCCGACACCATCTCCGGCATGCGAGCCAGTCGTTGGCCGAGATAGCCGGGCTCCGGCTCGTAGACCGAGCCCTTGCGGCGCATGCCGATCGTGCCGCCCGTGTAAGCGACGTAGACGCGCTTCAATGGCCTCCGATCAGGATGCGGCAATGGCGTTCGTGAGACGAGGTTGTATGGGGGGTGCGAATACGGCAGGATCACATGAGCCCACCCAGACTCGATGCCGACAATCAGGAACGAGAGGTCGCGTGCTGCAGGACAGTTGGACCTGCTGGCGCGAGGATTGCGTCATGCAAGCGCTGGATCCCGATCGTATTCTGTCTTTCGTTGACACTTTTCCCGGGGCACCAAGGCAGGTCTGCGACTTTCTCGCGGGTGAGGATGTCCGTCCTTCCGAGCTGATTCGTGCGTTCCAGAGCACGTTTTCTCCGGACGGGTCGGCGCTGGGCGACGCACCCTGGTGGGACCACGCCGTCGCTGTCGCCGAGGGCGCGGCCATGGTCGCCGAATCCACGGCTTCGGCTGACCAGCGCATGGCCTACGTCGCGGGCTTTCTCCACGACGTGGGACACCTGGTGATGGTGAGGATCGCTCCTCAGGCGTTCCACCAGGTGTTGGCGCGCCAGGCCGACGGCACCCCGTTCATGGCCGTGGAGCGCGAATTGTGTGGGCTTGATCACGTCCGCATTGGCGAGCATTTCGCTCGCAGGTGGGGCCTCCCCGAGGACATCTGCTCGGTCATTCGGGAGCACCACGAAGTCGAGGGCGAGATCACGCCGCTCGTTGCTTCGGTGGTCCTCGCCGACGTGTGGGCGCAGGTCCTCGGCTACGGCTACGACTTCCCGACGGGGGGCATCTCGTTTCGCGTCGAGGAGGCCGCATCAGCCACCGGGCTCATCTGGGGTGAGCAACTCGATCTCCTGGCCCAGGCGGACCACCGCGTGATCGCCCGCAGACGAGAGATGGGCGCTCGGCCGCGTACCTTCCCGCAGAACGACGCCAACCCCTTGCGTGCGTTGTGGGTGTCCGTCCACGGAGGCGAGCCTACGCCCCTCGGTCGCTTGCTGCTGGAGCACCGAGGCTACGACGTCGTGCACGTTGCGGCCACGGAGCGGCTCGAGGCCCAGGGTGCTTCCCTCGTCCTCATCGATTCTCCGTGGGCCGAGCCCGACGAGGTCGGTGATCTCGTGGCTGCTCTGGTCCCCGACGGCAACGCCCATGTCGCCCTCCTTGCGGAGGTACGCTCGGGACAACTGAGCCGGCGTCGTGATCCGGTGAGCGGCATCTGCGGTATTCCCAGGATGTTCTCGGCATTCGATCTCCGATGGCTGCAGAGCTGCCCGGTCGTTGTCGGCTAACATCCGCGTGTGAGTCATGTCCTTGCGTGCGACGTGATCGGCGCCGAGGCCGATCAGACCGTCTGGATCCTGCACGGGATCTTCGGATCGGGCAGGAACTGGGAGGCGTTCGGCCGTCGGTTCGTCGCTGCGTATCCCCACATTCGGATCGTGCTCGTGCATCTGCGCGGGCATGCAGGCTCCCGGGATCTGCCGCCGCCCCACACCATGCGCGCGTGCGCGCTGGATCTCCAGCGGCTGTCAACCCATCTCGGTAGCGGTCCCGACGTGATGTGGGGGCATTCCTTCGGGGGCAAGGTGGCCTTGACCTACCTGCGAGAGACCGGTGGCGCCGGGTTGCGAGCGCTGTGGAGTCTCGACTCGCCTCCGGGTTCCAGTCCTGCGGGGGGAACGGATCAGGTCAGCTCCGAGGTGGGACGCCTGATCGCTGCTCTCGAGGACATCGAGCTACCGGTCGCGCGGCGGAGCGCGGTGCAGGATACGTTGCGTTCCCGCGGGCTCTCGCGGGCTGCGGCGGGGTGGATGGCCACCAACCTCGTTCGCGTCGATGACGGCTATGCCTGGCATTTCGATCGCGACGTGCTCGCCGCGTTGCTGATCGACTACTGGAACGAGGATTTGTGG
>JABSRK010000140.1 GCA_013213915.1 Planctomycetota bacterium | reverse complement strand
GCGTGCGGCTCATCCTCGGCGTAGTGGTCCGCGACGCCCGAGGTCTTGCAATGGACGTCGGCGCCTCCCAGGTCCTCGGCCGATACGTCCTCGCCCGTAGCCGCCTTCACGAGCGGGGGGCCGCCGAGAAAAATCGTACCGTTGCCTTTCACGATGATGGACTCGTCTGACATGGCGGGAACATAAGCACCCCCCGCCGTGCACGACCCCAGCACGACCGCGACCTGAGCGACACCGTCCGCCGACATGCGAGCCTGGTTGTAGAAGATGCGCCCGAAATGGTCACGATCCGGAAAAACCTGGTCCTGCAATGGCAGGAACGCTCCCCCCGAGTCAACCAGGTACACGCATGGCAGCCGGTTCTCCCATGCGACGACCTGGGCGCGAACATGCTTCTTGACCGTCAGGGGATGGTAGGTGCCACCCTTCACCGTCGCGTCGTTCGCGACGATCATGCACTCAGTGCCCTCGACACGACCGATGCCCGTGACGATCCCCGCCGACGGAACGGCGGTCTCGTACACATCGTGCGCCGCGAGAGGAGAAAGCTCGAGGAACGGCGTACCCGGATCGACCAGGGCATCTATCCGCTCCCGCGGCAGCATCTTGCCTCTACCGCGATGGCGCTCGACCGAGCGCTCCGAGCCACCCTTGGCGACCAACGCGAGCTGGGCCGCGAGGTCTGCCTCCAGTTCCCTGTACCGCGAAAGAGACTCGCGGAATGTGTCGGTGCTCGTGTCTATCCGGCTCTTCAGGACGTCCATGGGCTACTTGGATCGTCGGCTCGCGATGGCCGTCACGATGAGCGAGCCACTCTTCTGGTCCTTGTCGAGTTTGAGGATCTTGTCCTTCTCCATCTGCAGCAGCAACTCGGAAAAGCTACTGAAGTCCAGGTAGCTCTCATCGAACGTCGGCTTCTTGCGCTTGATGGTCTGCTTGACCATGGACGCCCAGAGGAGCTCCTTCCCGTCGCGGAACAACGCGCGAACGGCGCCCCGGACGAGGTCATACGCTTCCTTGGTCTTGCCCGTGATCTTGACCGGGCTGGTCTCCTTCTGAGCCCGCTCGGTCTGGCGCACGAGATCCTCGTAATAAATGAACTCGTCGCAATTCTCGACCAGCAGCTTGCTGGATGCGGCCTTGATGCCGATTCCAATCACATTACGGTCGTTCTCACGCAGCTTCGAAACGAGCGGGGAAAAGTCGCTGTCGCCTGTGACCAAGGCGAAGGTGTCGAGGTGCTCCTTGCTGAAGGCGATGTCGAGCGCGTCGACCACCATGCGGATGTCCCCGGAGTTCTTGCCGGTGATCCGCTTCTTGGGGAGCTCGATGAGCTCGATGGCCGCCTCGTGGAGCTGGGCCTTGTAGTCGCGGTACCGACTCCAGTCCGCGTAGGCCTTCTTGACGAGGACCCGCCCCTTTTCAAGCACCCGGTCAAGGACCAGTTGGATGTCAAATTTCTGCTTCGGGCTCTGCTTCATGCCGAGGGCGAGATTGTCAAAATCGATGAAAAGCGCGATGCGCCTCTCGCCCAGGTTGTTGTTGGTCATAGGGTCTCCTGGCTGGCATCCTATCAACGCGGCGCGGCGGTCACGACCGGCACGGAAACCGTGGATCCTGCAGGACTTGGGACGGCGATTGCAGGAGCCCGGCCCTTGGTTGTTGCCACCGCGGTCGTATAAGAAGCCGGATGACCGAGTCCGAAACCACCTCCACCTTCGATATGTTCGACCTCTCCGAAGAGGTCATGGATGCCCTCCGGGCCCTCGGATTCGAACACCCCACCCCCATTCAAGAGCAAGCCATACCCCACGGCCTGCTTGGCCGGGACGTCCTCGGAAAGGCGCAGACCGGCACGGGCAAGACCCTGGCGTTCGGCTTGCCACTCATCGAACGCGTCGATCCAACCCGGATCGCGGCGCAGGCTCTGGTCTTGCTCCCGACCCGTGAGCTGGCCCAACAGGTCGCGGAACACCTGGAGTGCATCGCCAAGGCGCGCGGGCTCAAGGTCGCGCTGCTCGTCGGTGGAGAGAAGGTCCGATTCCAGCGTGTGCGCATCCCGGGACGGCAGATCATCGTCGGCACCCCGGGGCGTATCCTGGACCTGTGCCGCGAAGGGCTGTTGCATCTCGAGTGGTCCGAGTCCCTCGTCCTCGACGAGTTCGACCGCATGCTCGACATGGGGTTCATCGACGACGTCCAGCACATCGCCGAGTTCCTCCCCAAGACGCGGCAAACCATGCTGTTTTCCGCAACGAACCCGCCCGAAGTCCAGAAGCTCCTCGGCCACTTCCTGGACAACCCGGAGGTCATAGAGATCGCCGCCGGGCTCAAGACTGCGGCCAACATCGACCAGCAAGCGCTGCGCGTGACCCCCGTCGATCGAGTGGAGGTCCTCCTGCGTCTGCTGGAACGAGAGCTCAAGAGTGACGATGGCCAGACCGTACTCGTCTTTTGCAACACCCGACGCATGGTCGGGGAAATCGACCGCGAGTTGTGGGGGCGGGGGCTTCCTGCGGCAGCCTTGTCCGGTGACTTCGAACAATCGCGTCGGTTCCAGGTCATGGACGGATTTCGTGAAAAGCGCATCCGCATCCTCGTAGCCACCGATGTCGCCAGCCGAGGGCTCGACGTGGACCATGTGGGTCACGTGATCAACTTCGACGTCCCCCTCGAGGTCGAGGATTACGTCCACCGCGTGGGCCGCACCGCGCGGGCGGGGCGCAGCGGGCGCGTGACCACCCTGGTCATTCCAGCCCAGGGACGTTCATTCGGTCGCATCCTCGACCGGTTCGGGGAGGAGATTCGGATCGGCCGCGTGAACCTCGCCGGCGGCGAGCGCCGCGCGACCTTGCTGCCTGAAGAGGTGGCAAAGGGTAATGGGCGGGGCCGGCCACCACGCAGCGGCGGTCGTGGCGGACCGCGCGGAGGGGCCGGACGAGGGAGCCCCGGTGGCGGCCGCGGCGGACCCCGCGGCGGTGGTCCAAGGCGGCGCCGGTGATCGACCTCGCCCGCGGGGTCAAGATCCAGCCGGACGAATTGCAATACCGCGCCACCGCATCGGGAGGACCCGGCGGCCAGAACGTCAACAAGGTCGCCACTCGCATCGAACTCACGTGGGACCTCAATGGCTCGCCGTCGCTCCACGATTCAACCCGAGAGCGTCTGCTGGCGCAGCTCGGCCCCAAGCTGGACACCGACGGCAAGCTGCGCGTGGTCGCTTCTGACCAGCGTACCCAGAAGGCCAATCGCGCGGCCGCCCTGGCGCGATTGTGCAAACTCGTCGCGGACGCACTGAAGCCGAGAAAGAAGCGCAAGCCGACGAAACCCACGAAAGCGTCCAAACAACGCCGGCTGGACGCCAAGAAAGTTCGCGGTGACATCAAGCGGCAGCGTCGCCGCGACGACTGAGATGGGTGGGCCCCAAGAGGCCGGAGCAGATGGGACGCCGAACATGCGCCCCCTGGTCAGCGGAAGGGGCGGGCCAAAGCCCGCGCCAGACCCAGGCAACCTCGCCTAGAACTTGATCCGCCGCAGCTCAGCGGCCTCGGAGTCGGCGATCCAGAAAGCCTCACCGTCGAAGGCCAGCCCGGTCGGCCGTCCACCGACGTTGTACGAAATCAGGATCGAGCCGGCGTTGGCGTCCATCTTGTGGATGACTTGCTCGTTCGGCTCTGTGTAGTAGAGGTGCTTGCCGACGAGGACGAGGCTACAGATGTCAGGCCGCGTCGGGAACGCCTTCATGAAAGTGCCGTCCGTATCCTTGACCTTGCGAGCCTGCCCGAGGCGTGAGAGCCCGTACCAGATACCCCCATCTTCATGGAAGAGACCGGACACGTCACCGTTCGCGAGGTCGACCGGGATGGACAGTTCGATGGCGCCGCTCTCCGGATCGATGCGCGAGATAGTGCGCGACGTCCGGTCGGCTTGCCACACGTGAGTGCCATCCCAAGCGGTCCCTGCCAACTCACCGTCGAAGGCGATGCTGAACAACTGGGCTCCGTCCTCGGGGTTGACCTTGAAGATCTTTCGTTCGTCCTTGTCCGCGACCCAGAGGTTCTCCCCGTCCCAGCTCAGCCCTTGCGGGCTCGGTCCAGGGCTCTTGATCGTCGCCAGAGTGGTTCCGTCGAGTTCGCTCATTTCCTGTTTGGTGTGGTTTGGGGCCCGACCTCGGGATCAAGCCCGGTTCCCGCTCAACGCGGTAGGCGCACAATATTCGGGGCGGACGTTAGCAACGTGGCGCGGGCAGGCGAAGGGCTGCCGGCCTACTCCCAGGAGGTGAATTCCAGGAACGCCTCCAGGCGCTGGTCAATCTCTGCCCGATCGATCGCCAGCAAGCGCTCGAGCCCGAACCCCTCCACAGTGAACGACGCGACCACGGTTCCGTAAGCCAGGGCACGCTTGAGGCCACGAAACGACGTGTCGCCGGATTCGGCCACGGCCCCCATGAACCCCGATGCGAACGTGTCGCCCGCTCCCGTGGGATCGAAGACCGACGCCAGAGGATAGGCGGGCAACGCGAACAGCTCACCGTCCTTCATCAGGATGGACCCGTGCTCCCCCTTCTTCACGACGAGGGTCGAGACGCCAAGCTCGGTGATGCGCCCGATTTCGGCGATAAGATTGTCTCTGCCCACCAAGGCGCGAGACTCATCCTCGTTCATGACGACCCCATCCACCGTGCGGATGGCCTCCACCAGGGCATCACGGGAGCCCTCGATCCAAAAGTTCATCGTGTCGAGCAAGACGAACGAGTCCGCGGCGAGTTGGTCGCGAACCCACGCCTGAGTGACGGGATCGCCGTTCGCAAGAAATGCGTAGGGCGTCTCCCTGAAACTGCCCGGGAGCGTCGGCTTGAATTCGCCGAGCACGTTCAGTTGCGTGTCGAGCGTTTCAGCGACGTCCATGCGTCCCGCATACCGACCCGTCCAACGAAATGTCTTCGCACCGGCCCGGCGCTCGAGCCCCTCCATGTCGATGCCGCGGGCGCGCAGCATGGCGACATGTTCGTCCGGGAAATCGTCGCCGATCACCCCGACCAATCGAATGTCCGTGAAGTGGGACGCGCCAACGGAAAAGAAGCTCGCTGCGCCGCCGAGAATCGCCTCGCGCGTACCGTGAGGAGTCGTGATCGTGTCCAGGGCCATCGATCCGGTTACGAGAAGGGACATGGGAGTGCTCCGCCCTTTGGCGTTCAGGGGCCAGGTGAGTCCATGGTCTGAGCCTCGCGCATGGCCTCCCTGGCTTCCCGACGTGACAGGAACAGAAAGACGCCGCCCAGGAGACTCCACAGCAGCATCGAGAACCGGTGGAGCACGGAGAGTCCGACACTCAAGGACAGGTTGTGGATGCCCACGGTGCGGAAGAAATAGCCGAAAGCAGCCTCTCCAATGCCCCAGCCGCCGGGCAGAGCCGGCACCGCGGCAACGATCATGATGATCGGAATCACGACCACGTACGTAAGCAACACGGGCTCCGACAAGCCGTGAGCAGCGTCCACTCCGAGCCCCAGGCCGAGAACCAACACACTCGCGATGTTGAACATGTGGGAAAGGAGGGAGATGGCGACGCAGAACGCCATCTCCTTGCCCTTCGAGCGATAGAGCAGGAACGCCTGGTCCAGGCGCTGCAGCGCATCTGATCCGGGCAAACGCTTGAGCAAGCGGTCAATACGCAGCCACTTACGCACGCGCCGCGACAGGAACAGGCAGATCAAGGCCGTCGCACAGCCTAGCGACAGGAACACCCACAGGGCGATGGTCCCATAGGTGTCGAGAGTGAACACCAGCACGACGGCGGCGATTGCGGCGAGAACGACGAGCCCGACGACGCGATCCACGATGACCGTGCTGACTGCGTCGGGACCACGCCCCTTGTGCGCCCGTGCGATCATCACCGCCTTCACCACATCCCCACCGGTCATGCCCGGGACCACGTTGTTGAAGAAGAAGCCGATGAACGTGAAGCGCGTGGACTCGAAAAACGTCACATCAATGCCCTGGGCCCGCAGCAGGACTTGCCAACGCTTGATGCCGCAGAGATACATCCCCAGGATGCAAGCCATGGCGAGGAGGTACTGGGCGACGGTGATGCGGGCGTAGATCGTCGCGAGCCCCTCGCGGACGTCCAGGGTCTGTTCGACCCAGCCGTCCTCCGTGCCCTCTTCCGTCAGGGCGACGCGATCCAGAGAGATGCGCTGCGTGTGGCCGTCCACAACAACGGACACGAACCCCTTGAAGACAAATCCTGTCCCTTCCTCCTCGTCCACTCGATAGCGATCGCCCTTGCGCCTCAGCACCGGAGAATCCGCTATATCCCAGGGGCCACGGTCACCGTCGTCGGTCTTGAGCCAGACCTGCCCCCGCTCGAAGGTCACCTCGCGCCCCCTGACGACCTCGTCCGCCGTCCGGACCTCGTCGTCGATGCTCATCTGGCCGGCGATGAACCACAGGATGCCCCCACCCAGGAGAAGCT
Organism: Planctomycetota bacterium; assembly: GCA_013213915.1. GTDB lineage: Bacteria > Planctomycetota. The sequence goes on along the minus strand of JABSRK010000140.1, from coordinate 2,474 downwards.
TGACCACGGTGAGCAGGTGGCGGCGCCCAGAAGACATCGCGCCGGTGGACCGCGCTTCCGTCACCGCGGCTGAACCTTGCTCAGCGCATCGCCGATGCCGCGCATCTCGGCAGCGAGATCGTCGAGGAGCCCTCGCGCGAACCCGTCCACACCGATCCCCAGCGGGCCGAGGGCCGCCGTCGAGACGGGAGTGTCACGGTCGTCGACGTTGACTCCGAGGTGGATCAGGCCCGACACCGGCGAGACCGTCGCAATGCTGACCGTGAGCTTGCCGTCTCCGACAAACACATCGTCGCCCGTGCGCCGGACGTCCTTGGCGACGTCGGGCGCCAGGTCTCTGCGCACCCGTTCGGCGACCAGCGACGCCAGCAGGCGCTGGAGCAAGACCATGTGGTCGAGGGGGCGCCCGAAGAGCTCAATCATCAAGTGGACCATGTCTCGCGAGTGGATGTGTAGGCCCGCCTCGCGATCCGCCAGATCCACCAGAGCCTCCCCCTCCACGTGGCACGCACCACGGAACGCAACCGCTGCGTCCCCACCCAGACCGAAATGGCCGCGAACGAAGTGCGGGCGCAGTTGCGTCCCGTCATAATCCAGCCGGGGCTCCAGGGCGACCAACGTCTGCAGCGTGGTCATGGCCAGCGGATCTTGCCCTCTCGCTCCCACCAGACATGCCATGCGGCGGGGTGGTCACCGAGGTCCTTACCGGCGAGGGAAGCCAGGACTCCACGCGAAGTCAGCGCGACGGGCCGTTCGGTGTCGGAGAGCGCCAGGAGACAGAACTCCAGCGTCGAGCGACCCGGATACCACTCCAAGGTCTTCAGAATCTGGACCTTCACCTCCGGATTGACCTCTCGCGCGAACACGTCCGTCAACTTCTCGCCGAAATCTGCCGCGAGGACACGCCGCGCCGCGCGCGCCGCTTCCGCGCGCACGATCGGCGATTCGTCACGCAGGGCCCCGACGATGCCGTACTCGACGACGAGGCGCGCCAGGCGGACCTGGGCCGCCTGCATGCCCTCTCGCAGATCAGGGAGATCTGAAACAGCCAGGCGCGTCGCCAGGTATCCGAGAACCGCCCGGCTGCTCGTCAAGGACCCATATCGCAGGTAGGCCAACGTCTCCAGCGGGGCGCGGCCCTTCTCCTGGGCAGCGGCCACCAAACCAGCCCGATTCTTCTCCCACCAGCTCTCCCATGCGTCCGCATCCAGCGGGAGACGCAGGTCAGGAAACAGCTTGCGCAGCTCAAACCAGTTCTCTTCGGCCACCGCCTTGTCGGGATGGGTGAGGCCGTTGATCCGATGCTCAGCCTCCAGGGGTTTCAAGGCGGCGTCGAGAGCATTGATGGCGTCGGGGGCGGCGTCCGCGCCCACGTCCTGGCTAAACGGTTCGGTGAGCGGCGGGATCGGGTAACGCAGCGCCAGGTGCGCTAACAGGGAGACCGCATCGGCCCGCAGCAACGCGGATTTGTTCTTCTCGATGATGCGCGCGCAATGGTGCGCGGCGCGGCCCATCTGCGACAGGGTCAGCACCTCCTGGCGCATGATGCCCACGAACGCCTCATGAATGAGGAGGTCCGCGTCGTAGACCTCCATCCTCGATTCGCCTTCGTCGGTCGAGGTCACGAGGTCGGACAGACACCCCTCTGTTCCCTTGCAGCCGAAGCTGAGGGCGAGGACAGCGAGCAACGCGGTCCGGACGAGTCCCATGAATAGCCCCTCCCTGGTCAACCGGATGCTATCGGTCGTCCGCACGGCTCGCAACAGGAGCCGCCGCGCTTCAGCGACCCGACGTCAGGCAGGAGGCCCAGGCAACGACTTCCGAGCCCGCAGGCACGGGCATTTCATGCCGCTCAGAAGCTGATCGGAACGACGCTCGACCAGACGACCTCGACTGTCGACTGATTGACGGCCACCGTAACGACCTCCACGTACAGACCCGGCATCACGCTGCCCGGCGCGCCGTTGAAGGACCACGCGCCTGTAGGGCTGAGGTAGTTGTGGAAAATCGTCCCCGTTGGCGCCGCGATCTGAGGCAGTGCGTCGAGCCCGATACCGAACAGCGGACCGTTCCCCCCGTTGTTTTGGAACGACACGAGGTTCCAGAACTCAGCCCCCGGCAAGGCGGGCATCGTCACGACCGAGGCAATGATGTCGCCCACCCCCGTGGTGGTCAGGAGCAGCTGGATCGGCGGCGGCGGCGGCGGGAGCGCCGTCTGCCCGGGGTTGTCAGCGCAGGCCGAGGCGGCGGAGTTGACCGGCCAGTCGTTGGCGGAGTTGTTGTCGACGTCCGTCAGCCGCGAGCACGCGTTCCCCGAGGCGCTGAAGGTCCCCGACCAGGCCAGCCCGGCGGGAAGGCTAGGCGCGCCGCCCGCCCCGCCGGCGTCATTACGATAGACGTAGTCGAGGGGCTGGTTCGAGGCGTCGCGAAGGATGAGAATGATATTGCGCGTGTTCGTCCAGTTGTAGTTGTAG
>JABSRK010000014.1 GCA_013213915.1 Planctomycetota bacterium | reverse complement strand
TCGTTCTGATCAGCGTCTTGCGACTCCAGTTCATATCGCGTGAAAAATGCCATGCCAGCCAGTCAAGCAGTTGGGGATGCGTTGGCAGCTCACCACGAACTCCAAAGTCATTTTGCGACGGTACAATGCCGCGACCGAACAGATGCGACCGTCGACGACCACGACAGGGTCGCGATCGGTAGCGATGGCGTCGCAGTCAACCAAGTCGTGCCGTTCGTCACCGCGCACGATCCACCCAGCGAGCTTGAGCTGCGGTGCGGCGGGATCGGGCGCGAATCCGAGGACCAGTTCGAACGCGTCGCCGGCGTCGAGTGAGAGCGGAGTTGGGTCGCCGCCCTCGGGCGCCAGCCCCAGCCGTCCGGTGGCCCCGGCCGCGCGCAGTACCGCAGACCGTTCCTCGGCCAGCAGGGGCCATGGCCCGTCCGGTTCCATGAACCCCCCGCCGTCCAGGAGATTGCGGCGCCCGCCACCGACAGGTTCGAGTGCCTTGAGAACTTGGACGTCGGCCCCGCTGGTTACGCGAGACAGATGATCCCCGTCAGCGGGGAGGCGGCGGAGTTTCGGGCTGTCGTCATCGCCGCTCCACCAGAGACCGATCTTCAACTGTTTCCGGTGCCGTTCGATGAGGTACACAGGCACGATCGGGGGCGGTCCAGCGTCACCGAATGCGGCCTCACGCTCCTCGCGATCCACGGTCAGCAGCAGCGCCCACAGGTGGGCGCATCCCGATCCCTCATTCTCCAGGTGCGGGCATGAGCATTCGTGGGTCACGGCGCCGTTCGAGTCCCGCTCGAGCCACACGTGGTGATACCGGCGGAAGAAACGCACCTGGGCTTCCCAGGCTCCGTCGCCCGAGCCCTCCATGAGCTGGACGTCCCCATCCTGGACGAGGGAGCGCCCCTCGTCCTTGGTGGCGTCCGTGAAGGGGACGCCGAGATCCTCTGGCTTGATGACGGACATCGCCTGCCGTCATAACATCCCACCATGCTCTACGTCAGCCGCACGCGTCACCGGGTCCGCAGCTACGAGCTCGATGCCTACGGGCACGTCAACAACGCCGTCTACATGCAGTGGCTGGAGCACGGTCGCAGCCGCCTCCTTCAGGACAAGGGCTTCGACTACAACAACATCGAGGAGCGTTGGGGTGTTCGTTTCGTCACCGCCTCCACCAAGATCGACTTCCACATCGGCCTCCACCTCGATGACGACCTGGAGTTCACGACCACCATCGCCCGGATTGGCACCACGTCGGTCACCCTGGATCAGAGAATCGGCCGTGGCGACGAGGTGGCCGCGTCCTGCCAGACGGTGATCGTTTTCACCGACCCCTCCATGACGGCCGCGGTTCCGATTCCCGAGGAGTTCAAGGAGCTCTACGCGTAGACGCGGCCCCGGTTTCAGCCCGGGCTCGTGTTCCTGAGCAGGAGCGTGACCGGTCCGCCGTTGGCAGGCAGGCCCCCGAGCGGGGGACCCCGCTCCTGGGTGCGTCTCCAGACCGTCTCCAGTGTGAACGGGGACGCGGTCAAAAAGGACGCGAGGTCGTCGGGCCGCCAGATCCTCTGCTTCTGGGAGGAGCGCACCTCGTGGGAGCCGTTCGGTGTGGTGATGTTCACGACCACATCGATCCACTGGAGGTCGCCGTCGGGGTCCTCGTGGCTGGTGACGCAGACGGACGCGCGTTCGTCGCCCCGGTCAGTGGTCCAGGTATCTGGGATCGGAGGCCCGGGGGAGGAGAGTTCGAGTTCGAGGATGAACGGGGCACCGGGGGAGAGGGTGGCGGCGACGGATGCGAGGCAGGCAGCCGCGTCGGCTTCGCTGAGGAGATAGCGGAACGAATCGACGAGGCAATAGGCGCCGTCGAAAGCCTGGGCGGCTGCGAAGCGCGCTGCGTCGGCGCGGAAGACACGGCCCGGAGCTCGTCGCGTTGCGTAGCCGAGCATGGCTGACGAGAGGTCGAACCCGAAGACATGGAAGCCCGCGTCCGCGAGTCCGGGCACCAGCCGGGCGCCGCCGATCATCGCTTCCAGTAAGCGCGCCGGAGGGTGAACGTCGGCGTCTGCGAAGGCGTGAGTCAGCATGTCGACCTCGCGGTCCGTGGCGAACGCGAACGCGAGATCGTAGGCGTCCGCTTCGTCGTACCAGTTGGGTGAGATCACGCGACGATCACCGACCATCGGTCGGTCGCGACGCGGGATCGCGGATCACGACGATCTGTCCGTCGGGCAGGCGCACCACCCGCACCGAGTCGGGGATCCGCGCCGACGAGGGGCCCGGCCCGAAGCCACCCGGGGCGAACGGCGCCGCGCCGCTGTGCGCGCGTAGCTCCTCCGCGCGCGCCGCCTGACGCACCATGAAGCCGATTCCGGCGAGCATCAGGCCGCGGAAGGCGTCGTTGGTCAGGAACGCAAGCGCCACGCCCAGGCCGATCATGATGGCGCCGATCACGGCGCCGGCGCGGGCGGCGATGCGCGTCCCCTCGCGCCAACTCTTGCGACGATGCCAGAGGACGGCGCGCAGGATGCGTCCGCCATCGAGGGGGAACCCTGGAACGAGATTGAACACGCCGAGGATCAGGTTCGCCCACGCGAGCTGGGCTGCGGCCATGCGGACGACCAAGAACGTCAGCGTGGTCTCGACGGGAATCACGGCGGCGACCAGGAAAAACGCGAGGGCGAGTCCCAGGCTCACCGCCGGACCGGCGGCGGCGACCCAGAACTCGTGGGCGGGGCGTCGCGGCTCGGATGTCAGGCGCGCGACGCCGCCGAACACGTGCAGGGCGATCGACTCGGTCCGGATGCCGAACCGGCGGGCGACGAGGGCATGGCCGAACTCGTGGGCGAGGATCGAGCCGAAGAACCCCGTTGCCAAGAGGACGGCCGTCCCGATGGCGCCAGCCGTGCCCAGATCGTCCGCGAGGGACGACGAGATTCCGAGGACCAGGAGGAAGGCGATGGGGAACCACGACCAGTCGAGCGCGACCGGGATCCCGGCGATGCGTCCGAGCCGGAGGCCGCGGGTCCCAAGTTGTCCGAGGAGCGTGCTCATGGAAGACGATACGGCGGCTGCGACGTTGGATCCCATGACACCTTGTCAGATGTCGTCCTGCCAGCGGATCCTACCTGCGGTACATTCGGGTTCTCATGCGAGCATTTCCGATTCTCGTTCTCCTGACGACCGTCTCCTGGGCCCAGCCTGGCGTCAAGGTGGGAGACGTGGCGACGTTGCCCGAGGCCGAGCGCATCTGGAACGGGGCCTTCAACCACTTCGATCAGACGTGGGGCAAGGCCGTGGTGTACGTCTGGTTCGTTCCTGAGCTCCAGGCCCGGAAGTTCGTCAACAAGTTGAACCAGGTTCACGACCGCTACCACGGGCAGGGGCTCGTGCTCGCGGCGATCAGCCATCGTGAAGAGGCGGAGATCGAGAAGTGGGTGAGGCGGCATCGCCCGCGCTTCACCGTGGTGTGTGAACCCAGCAACCTCAGCATGGGCAGCTATCCCTTCATGCAGTGGCCGTCCGCCGCGTTGGTCAGTCCGCGCGGTCGTGTGATGTGGAAGGGCGGTGGCGACCGGGTCCCCGAGGCCAGGCTGAAGGTGGCCTTGAAGACCGCGGTCACCTACGGACCCGCGGCGCCGCTGCGCATCGTCGTCGATCTGCCGAAGGCTCACGGGAGGGCGCAGGGGGCGCTCGAGCGCGGTCAGTTGGCGAAGGCTCTCGAACTCCTTGCCGGGGATACTGATGCGGAGCAACAGGCCCGTGGGCTGGTCACCGGCTTGTTGCAGGAGAAGGTCGTCGAGGCACGGGACGCGGAGAAGCAGGGGCGTTTCCACACCGCGAGCCGGATCTTCGGTCGTGTCAGCCAGCATGCGCCTGGGACGCGATGGGGTGAGGAGGCCAAGAAGGCCCTGGCGCGCTACAGGCTCGACCCCAAGATCCGGCGCGAGTTGAAGGGTGGGGCGGTCCTTGTGAAGGCTGAGGAGGCCATGGCTGATCGCGACTGGAAGCGGGCCGGGAAGCTGCTCAAGAAGCTGATCGTCAGGGAGTATGAGGGGACCCGGGTGCGTGCACGGGCGGAGGAATTGCTGCGCAAGCTCAAATGACGGCGGGCGAGCACGGGCTTCAGCCGGGGTCCCCGTTTTCCTACGGCACGAGGAACGTGCGGCGGTAGTACTTCAACTCTTCGACCGACTCGCGGATGTCCGCCAACGCCTCGTGGCATTCAGCCTTGGGCGGCGGGCTGTAACGTTCCGGGTACCAGGCGGAGAGGAGGTGCTTCAGCGTGCTGACATCGACGTTGCGATAGTGGCAGTGGTCGTGCAGCTCGCGCATGTGGCGCCACAGGAAGGCCCGGTCATTGTGTACCGAGTTGCCGCAGAGGGGAGCGGCGTTGGCCGGTACCCATTCCTTGACGAACGCGAGGGTCTGCTGTTCCGCCTCTCCGCATGTCACCGTCGAAGCGCGTACCTTGTCGATGAGACCGCTCTTGCCGAAGAACGTCCGCGACCATTCGGAGAGGCTCTCCAGCTGCTCGTCGCTGGCGTGGATGACGAGGTTCGGTCCCTCGGCGAGCACCTCGAGTTCGGAGTTGGTCACGAGTGACGCGATCTCGATGATGAAGCACGTGTCAGGGTCGAGACCGGTCATTTCCAGGTCGATCCAGACGAGATTTCCGGGGTCTTGAGGCATGGCGGATGAGGGTAACATCGGGCGGGAATGAAGGACTACTACGTCACCCTCGGGGTGTCGCCGGACGCCACGCCGGATCAGATCCGCGACGCATATCGCAAGCTGGCGTTCCAGTGGCACCCGGATCGCAACCCCCAACAACGGGCGCAGGCGCACGCGCGTTTTCTCGACTTGGGGGAGGCGTATAGCGTTCTGAGGGACCCGCGTCAGCGCCGCAATCACGACCGCGGCAGATCGCAATCGGCCCCGTCGTCAGCCCCGAGGACGCCGGGATGGGCGTCCGACCCCTGGCAGGACCCCAAGCCCTCGGCGAGGGCGGACGTGCCGCACGTGGACGACGAACCGGCGTACGCGCCCTACTCGGATGCGCACGCGGCGGCGACGTTGCAGCAGTATCGCAAGCGTGTCCACGACCTCGCTCGCGAACTGGCGAGCGTAGATCGGCCCGGCCGCAGGGTCGATGTGGCGGTAGCGTTCTTGGCCCTGGTGTGTCTGGTGACGGGCCTGGTAACGACCGTGTTTCATCTCGTCGGTCTCAACCGCCCCGAGTTCCGCCCCCCGCTCTGGACCGTGATCATCTCCTGGATGACCACGCTCGTTCTGGTCACCTGGTTTCTTTCGCTCCGCCAGCGTCGGGTCGAGCAATACGTCCCTTATGCCGAGGAGGTCCTGGAGCGGACGGGACACGGCTGGAAGGGGCCCCAGGTCTGAGAAGGTGCTGAACGTCGCCCTTCGTGGCCGCCCCCGCTGCGAGCAGGGGATTCCGGGACTCGCCGCCTTCTGGGCCATCCCTTAGGCTACGCCACCATCACGAGCGGATCTTCGCGCCGGGTTCGACGCTGGGGAGACATTGATGCCTGCGAACAACGACACGTCCGAGCAGGGCGAACTGTTCGGTCACCCGACCGGGCTCTTCACGCTGTTCTTCGCCGAGATGTGGGAGCGCTTCTCGTACTACGGGATGCGGGCCCTGCTGATTTTCTACATGATCAAGGGCTTCCTCGGCTACGGGGACGGTCGAGCTTACGAAGTCTACGGTGCGTACACGGCACTGGTGTACATGACGCCGTTCATCGGGGGCATGCTGGCCGACCGGGTCCTCGGCAAGCGCCTGGCGGTCGTTATCGGAGGCGTCCTCATGGCCGCCGGGCACCTCATGATGACCCAGGAGAGCGAATGGCCGTTCTTCTTTGCCCTGGCGTTGCTGATCTGCGGCAACGGGTTCTTCAAGCCCAACATCTCGACCATTGTTGGAACTCTATATCGGTCGGGGAGCGGCCGCCGCGATGACGGCTTCAACATCTTCTACATGGGGATCAACCTGGGCGCCGCCATGAGCCCGCTCCTTTGCGGCTATGTCGGTGAGACCTACGGCTGGCACTACGGTTTCGGCCTCGCCACCATCGGCATGATGGTCGGCCTGGCGGTGTTTGTCATGCCCACCCTCCTCACCCAGGCCCTCATCATGGGCGCGGCGGTGGCCTCCGCCATCAGCATGGTCGTGTTCAGACCGGACAACGCCTGGGCGATCGGAATCAACGCGTTTGTGGCCCTATCTCTGGTCGCGGCGGCGGTCATCGCATGCACGGCCCTGTATCGGGGCGGACTGCCCAAGTGGGCGGGGGCCCGGCCCGAGACTGCACCCCGGGGCAAGGACTGGATGGTCTACGCAGGGATCGCCGTCTCCATCCCGGTGTTCGCCATGTTGGTCTCGGGTTTCTCTCCGTTCCGGACTGCAGCGGACCCCGACCAGAAGTCCGCGGCGGAAAGGACGGTCGAGAGGGTCACTTTCCTGGAGGAATTCGGGGTGGACCCCGGGCTGGTCCAGAAGGTCGCGGCCGACCCTCTTCCCGTCCAGAGGGCGCGTGGTGACGCGTGGACGTTCGTCGATAAGGCCGCGATCTTCGAAATCAAGACCGGTGTGAAGAAGGACACGTACGACCGGATCGAGTCGTTGGGGCCCAAGAAGGAAACACTCGAGGCGATCGAGTCAGGTAGCCAGGACGAGGAGACCTTCGAAGACCTCGAACGGGTGGGTGTGAACAAGTCCGACACCGACGAGGTGCGGGATGGCGGCGGTGGCTTGCGACAGATCCTCGGCATTTTGGTCTCGGAGATCAGCAAGCCGGCGGGGTTGGTGCTGACCGTGCTCGGACTGCTTGCGTTCGGGTACCTGTTCTGGGCCACCTTCGGTCTCGCAAAGACCGCCAGGGAACGGATGTTGGCGGCTCTCATCCTGATCTTCTTCCAGATGTTGTTCTTTGCCTTCTTCGAGCAGGCGGGGAGCAGCGTGAACAACTTCACCGACCGCAACGTGGACCGGGTAGCCCAGGATTCGGTGGTGACGGACAGCATGGTCGGTGAGACCATTCGGCTGCAGCCGACCCAGGAACAGCTCGGTTACAGCCGTGGCGAGAAGTTGTTCACGATGACGGACCTGGACCAGTTGCGTGAGTCCCTCAAGCCCCACGACATCGACTTCGAGATCTCCTGGACAATCAGCGAGAGCGACGTCGGCATGGGTTACACCGACCGGGTCGATGAACTCCCGGCGAGCATCTTCCAATCGATCAATCCAACCTACATCATCATCTTCGCGCTCCTGTTCAACCTGCTCTGGGCGTTCCTGCGCAAGAAGGGACTCGAACCGAACGCGGGAGTGAAGTTCTCCTTCGGGCTGATGCAACTCGGGCTTGGTTTCGGGGCGTTCTGGATGGGGGCTCAAGGCGCGGACGGGAGGGGGATGGTGACCCTCTCGTGGCTGCTCTTGGGCTATCTCCTGCAGACCACCGGCGAGCTGTGCCTGAGCCCGGTGGGACTCTCGGTAATGACCAAGATGGCCCCGAAGGTGTTGGTGAGCACGTTGATGGGTGCGTGGTTCCTGGCCACCGCGTTCAGCCAGTACCTGGCCGCGATCATCTCCCAGCTCACCGGAGTCGGAGAAGGCGGCGGCGATGCCTCGCTGCCGGCCCCCATCGACACGGTCAACGTGTATGGCGACGTCTTCGGCCAGATAGCGATTGCGGCGTTGATTGCCGGCGGTTGCTGCCTGTTGCTGTCCCCGCTGCTCAAGAAGTGGATGCACGAGGGAGAATAAGTCGCGGACGAAGGTTGATTGTCCGGTGAATTTCCTCCGAACGGTCATCGCTGTCCTCTTGCTCCTGGCCCCTGGGCTCTCAGCCCAGGGGAAGCAGGGTGACTTGTCCGCGGCGGCGGCGCTGGAGGCGGCCGCGGTTGCGCTCGAGGCGGCAGCGAACAGTTACGCAGACGCCGAGGCGCCGCCGGGTGACGTGCGGGACGCCATGGAGGAGGCCGAGCGCGCGTTCCAGCGCGCGCAGGCCGCCCTCGGGCAGGACGAGGCGCTCCGCAGTCACATCCCCGTGTTCGCGCGCAAGGGCTCATCGCCCCTGGCGCCGGGAACCCTGAAGACGGCGGCCGCCGGGTTCCGGGACGCGGCGAAGCTGCTTCGGGAGGGGGAGAGCGAGGCGGCCAAGACCACCATCTATGACAAGGCTGCGCCAGCCGCGGAGAAGGGAGCCAACCAGGACGGCTACATCACCGACACCTACTCGGTGTTCGCGTTCCTGCTGGCGTTGCTCGCCATCCTGTTCGCCATGAACCGGCATCCGACCATCGCCAAGCTGTTCAAGGTCATCCCGCTGCTGGTGTTCTGCTACTTCCTGCCCACGGTGTTCTCCAATCTAGGGATCATCCCCATCGCGTCACCGTGCTACGACGTGATCAAGAAGCAGCTGTTGCCGGCGAGCCTGGTGCTGCTGGTGCTGTCGGTGGATATTCCGGCCATCCTGCGGCTCGGAAAGAACGCGCTGGTGCTGTTCCTGACGGCGACCGTCACCATCGTCATCGGAGGCCCACTGGCGCTGCTCATCTGCAAGGGGCTCATCCCCGACGCCATGGGGGACGAGGCGTGGAAGGGCCTGGCGGCCCTGTCCGGTTCGTGGATCGGTGGCGGGGCCAACTTCGTCGCCATCGGCGAGAGCGTCGGCGCGTCGGCGAACACCATGAGCATGATGATCGTTGTCGACGTGGCCATCGCCGAGCTGTGGATGGTCGCCCTGCTGATGTTCGCGGGACGTGAGAAGGCCATGGACAAGAAGATCGGGGCCGACCGGTCGTCCATCGACGACGTCCGCCACAAGATCGAGGCGTTCGAGCAGGAGGTGTCGAAGCCGACGACGCTGCCGGATCTTCTGCTCATGCTGGCGATCGCCTTCGGGGTCACGGTCATCGCCACCGCGTTGTCCAAGGTGCTGCCCGAGATCGGCGACGTGGTGAAGGGGTTCACCTGGGTCGTCTTGATCGTGACGTCGGTGGCCGTGGTGCTGTCGTTCACCAAGCTCCGCAACCTGGAGGGCGCCGGCGCGTCCAAGCTCGGGTCGGTCTTCCTGTACCTCCTCGTCGCCTCCATCGGCGCTCACGCGCAGTTCTCCAAGGTCTTCGACGTGCCTGGACTCGTCGCGGTGGGAGCCCTGTGGATGGCGTTCCACATCGTCATCCTGTTCATCGTGCGCCGGATCACGAAGGCGCCGATCTTCTTCCTGGCGGTCGGCTCCAAGGCGAACGTGGGCGGCGCGGCGTCGGCGCCGATCCTGGCGTCGGCGTTCCATCCGTCCCTGGCGCCTGTGGGGGTCCTGCTGGCGGTGGGGGGCTACGTGCTGGGCACCTACGCCGGCCTGCTCTGCGCCGCCCTGCTCAAATTCGTCAGTTGACTCAGGTCACCCGATGAGGGCCTGCAACTCGTAGCGCTCCATCTCGGGGAGCAGGGGAGACAGGCGCTCCACACAGCCCTGGTGGTAGTCGGCGATCCAGGTCCGCTCGTCGTCGTTCAACAGGGTGTCGTCGATGAGGTCCGGGTCAAACGGGATCCAGGTGATGGGCTCGAGTCGCAGGAACTTGCGCGACGACCCGTCGGGCTCGACGGTTCGATACACGTACAGGTTTTCGATGCGGACGCCGCCCCATCCTGCCTTGTAATACCCCGGTTCGATGGACGAGACGGCGCCGTCCCGGAGGGGCTCGCCGGTGAAGGTGCGACTGCCCCGCTCGGCGATGGAGAACGGCCCCTCGTGGACGCACAGCCAGGCGCCGACGCCGTGCCCGGTGCCGTGGTCGTAGTTCAGACCAGCGTTCCACAGGGGGGCGCGGGCGAGGGCGTCGAGGGCCGAGCCGTTTGACCCATCCGGGATGACCTGACGTGCCGCACCGATGTGCCCCTTCAAGACGAGGGTGTAGGCGCGCCGTGATTCAGCATCGACCGTGCCGACGGCGACGGTGCGGGTGTCGTCCGTGGTGCCGCCGCCGATGTGCGCGCCGGAGTCGATGAGGAACAGGTGTCCCGGCTCCAGCGGCGTGGCGTCGCAGGCGCCGTAGTGGATGATCGCGCCGTGGGGTCCGGTGGCGGCGATCGTGTTGAAGGAGAGCCCGTGGTAGTCCTTCTGCTCGCAGTACAGGGCCTCGAGCCGGTCTTTGAAGGACTCCTCTGTGACCTGGTTGCCGTTCGTGACCTCGCGGCGCAGCCACAGGAGAGCGCGCGTCTTGACCACCGACGCTGCCAGGTTGGCGCGGAGCTGCGCCGCCTGTTCAGCTTCGTTCTTGATGGCCTTCTGGCGTTCGAGGGGGGAGAGCCCGCGGACGATGTCGCAGCCCGCCGCCTTCAGGGCGGACACGACGCCCGCGGTCGTGCGCGCCGCGTCGATCATGACGCGACCCCCTGTGCCCGCGAGAAACCCCGGGTAGTCGGCGTACTCGTGTACGACGAGCCCTGGCACGGATTCCGCGTCGTCAGGCAGTCGATCGCCGGCGCCGCGCAGGAACACGTGTACGGCCTCAGGATCGAGGAAGAGGAACGTTTCGAAGACCGGGTTGTAGGGAACGTCGTCCTTTGAGCGCAGGTTGAGCAGCCACGCGATCTGGTCGAGCTTGACCACGGCGATGGACTCGGCGCCCACGGCTTTCAGGTCGGCGCGTACCTGATGGACCTTCTCGGAGGGGGAGCGACCCGCCCAGGCGGTATCCATGGCGATCAGCCGGCTGCGCGCCGGTGTCGGGCGGTCGGTCCAGATGGGATCGACGAGGTTGCCTGCGACCTCTTTCAGCTGTCCGCCCGCGCGCTTCAACGCCGACCTCAACGCCTCGGCGACGGACACGGGTATGACCATGGGATCGACGCCGAGCACCAGCCCGGGACGGTCCTTCGCGCGCTGCTCCACATCCTGTAGCAGCGTACGCGCGTCCTCCTCACCGACCTTCATGAGCGAGACGCCGGACCCTTGGAGCTCGGTCTCGGCCTGCAGGTGGTAGCGGCCGTCTGTGTAGAGCCACGCGTCTTCCTTGCCCACCAACAGGTCACCGGCGGACCCGGTGAAGCCCGAGAGGAACTCCCGCCGCGCGCGCCACAGGGGCAGGTACTCGTTCAGGTGCTCGTCGCTGGAGGTGACGAGATAGTCATCGACGCCGTGCTCAAGCATGGCTGCGCGCAGCGCCGTGATCCTCTCCGGGATCTTCTCGATCATCGGGACATACTACGGTCAGGCACCCAGGTGCGCATCCCGGACGCCGTCCGCAATGCCGCTGAGCAGCCCGACGCCAAACCCCGTTCCGCGGTCGTGGCGCCAAGCGGGGCCAGCGAGGTCCACGTGCAGCCACGGCACGTCCAGATCGTCGATGTGGCTGTACACGAACTGCGCCGCGCATGACGCCTGCGCGTTCATGCGGTCCTTGACCGAGTTCTTCATGTCGGCGACCTGGCTCGCGAACTCCGCCTGGTACAGCTCGGGGCAGAACGGCATGGGGAAGCACATCTCGCCGACGGATTGGCCGACAGCGACCGCCAGGGTCTCCAGGCCCGCGCGGTTGCTGACGATGCCCGCGTGGGCCTTGCCCGTCGCGATGAGCTGGGCGCCCGTGAGGGTCGCCGCGTCGATGACCACGTCCGGCTTGTACTTCCGCGCCGCATAGCTGACGCCGTCGCCGAGCAGCAGGCGCCCCTCCGCGTCCGTGTTGTTGATCTCGACCGTGTGTCCCGAGTGCATGGTCAGGATGTCGTCGGGTCGGTACGACTTGGCGTCCACCGAGTTCTCGGCGAGGGGACAGAACGCGATCACGCGGCACCTGGCGCGCCCCTGGGCCAGCACCCGGAACGCGCCGGTCACGGCGGCGGCGCCTCCCATGTCGCCCTTCATGGACTCCATGGACCCACGGCCCTTGATGTGGAGCCCGCCGGTGTCGTACACCACGCCCTTGCCGACCAGGGCGACGGTGCGCTTTGCCTTCGGCGGACGGTAGTCCATGATCAGCAGCCGCGGTGCCACCACGGCGGCCTTGCCGACGCCGTAGATCCCGCCCAAGCCCTGCCTGGCCAGGTCTTCTCCCACGATGACGCGGGTTTTCACGTTGGGGATGCCGCGGATGAGCTTGCGGGCTTCCTTCACGAACTGGGCCGTCGTCAACTCCGCCGTCGGCATGTCCACCAGCCGGGCCACTTCCCGTCCCGCGTCGACGACGAGCTTCGCACGGGACGGCACTGCTACGACCTTCCCCTTGCCGTCGCATGCATGGAACGCGAGCGAGGGCGGTCCGCTCTCGCCGCCGGTCTTCCTGTCGTAAAGGGAAAAGCAGCGTGCTATCCCGCCGAGGGTCCCCTGAATCTGTTCGGCTTCATCTACCCGCGCGATGACGTGGACGCGTCCTTGGAGCTTCATCCCGCGCATGACGCTCCACACCGCTTCGATTTGCGACGGCGCGTTGTGCCGCGAGTGCGAACCCGGGAGCACGCCGGCCACGATCCGCTTCGGACGATCGGGCGTGATCGCCTCGACGCGCGTCCCGCAAGCCCCGCCGCTGACGCCTTTGACCATTGCCTCGACGCGGCGCGCCAGGGCGCGGGGCAGCGCGCGGCGGTGCCATCCGTCCGCGTACGCCGCGTCGGGCGCCAGCACGACCAGGGTGTCGGGCCGCGTGAGGTCGGGGAGGGTGCGAGGGAAGGTGATGCGCGTCATGGTCGGACTCCGTCTTCGGGCGAAGAGCGGAGGATCCTACCCGCGCCATCCCGGTACGGCAGCGCCGCGCCGATGATAGGCTCGCCCGCCATGGAGGTCACGGACAAGGTTTGCGTCGTCACGGGGGCCAGCCGCGGGATCGGTCTGGGGGTCGCCCGGATATTCCGTGAGCGGGGGATGAAGGTCGCCGGATGTGCCCGCTCGGAGCCGCAGGACCCGCTCGACCTGTTCCGCTCGGTGGACGTCACCGACCTCGACGCCGTGGAGCGCTTTCGCGACGAGACCGTCGAGGCTCTGGGCCCGATCGACCTGTGGGTGAACAACGCCGGCGTCCTGGCGCCCATCGGGATGACCAGGGACGCTGACCCTGCCGCCTGGCGCAGGCTCATGGACGTCAACGTGGTCGGCGTCTACCACGGTGCCCGTGCCTACCTGCGTTCCCTGCGCGCCACCGGCCGCGCGGGATGCCTGATCAACGTCGGCTCCGGGGCGTCCACGAGCGCGTACGCTGGCTGGGGGCCCTACTGTGCGTCCAAGGCTGCCGTCGATCAGTTGACCCGGGTTCTTGCCTACGAGGAGTCGGACACCGAGACCCGCGTCTTCTGCCTGGCTCCCGGTGTCGTCGAGACGGGCATGCAGGAGTACATCCGCGGCCAGGACGCCGCTGACTTCCCCATGGTGGATCGTTTCCGCCAGATGCACGCCGACGGCAAGCTGCTCGACGTCGCGGTACCGGCCGAAGCGATGCTGAAGCTGGCCTTCGGTCCGGCGCGTGGCGACGGCGAGGTGTGCCTCGACGTTCGTACCCTCGGGTAGGGCGGCGGCGCGTCCGACTACACGCACCAGACGTAGAGGGTCAGATAGATGATGACGCCCGTGACCGAGACGTAGAGCCAGATGGGCAAGGTCCAGCGCGCCATGCGCCGGTGCTGATGGATCCGGTCCTTGAGCGCGTGGCGCAGGGTGATGATCACCAGCGGCAGCGTCACCACGGCGAGGATGGTGTGGGAGATGAGGATCGTGAAGTACACCGGCGCCATGGACGGGAACCGATCGCTCGGGAACGCGGTGACCGCCTCGGTCTTGATGTGGTGGGTGAGGTAGCTCGCGAGGAACACGGCCGACGTGGTGACGGCCGCGATCATGAGCTTCTTGTGGACGGCCACGCGCTGGTTGCGGATGGCGACCCAGCCGCTGAGCAGCAGGCAGGCCGCGACGCCGTTCAAGGTCGCGTTGAGGGAGGGGAGGTCAGTGATCGACAACCGATAGTTCCTCACCGGCGGCGAGCGTCTTGATGTCCAGCAACAGGGAGGCCCGCTCCATTTCGTTCCGGGCGTCCCACCAGCGCCGGACCCGTCCCTTCCGATCGACCAGGAAGAAGTTGGCGGTGTGGTGGTCCATGTCGCCCGCCTTGAACCCCCTCTCCTGCAGGTCCCGGGCGGCCTTGCCGCTCTCGGCGCGGAGGAAGTGCCAGCGTTTGGGGTCGGCGCGCCACGCCTCCGCATAAGCGGCCAGTTCGGGGACCGTGTCTTCTTCAGGCCGGAAAGAAAAAGCAACCATGCGGACGTCAGGGATGTCCCGCGTCTCCTTCTCGAGTTCGGCGAGGCCGCGGATCATGTCCGGGCATGGCCCCGTGCACTGGACGAAGAAGAACGTCGCGACCCAGATCTTCCCCGCCAGCTCCCGCTTCCCGATGGTGCGTCCGAGCTGGTCGGTGCAGGAGAAGTCAGGGAGATCCCAGGCGACGACCGGTTTGACGTTGGGTGAACGACGGGGGACCTGGGCGTCGTCGCCGCAGGACGCGCACGCGAGCAAGAGAAGCAAGGAGCAGGTCGGAAGCTGCGCGCCTCTGAGAAGCTTCATCGCTGACGCTGGGGATCGATCTTGCGGATGAGGGCGATCATGCCGCAGAAGAACCCCAGGCCCGCGCCCATCATCAGCAGGATGCTCCAGAAGTAGCCCGCCTGCATGCGTTGAGCGTCTTCTGAGGCGGCGACCGCCGCCTTGCAGTTCGGTCAGCCGAACGCCGAGGGCGTAAGCACGAGCACGCTCGCGAGCATCAGCCCGAAGAGAAACACGCGTTGCATGACGTGAGGGCGCACGGCTCAGTACTCCATCATGAATGCGATCACCATGATGCTGGCGAGGATCGCCGGCGTGCCCGCGACGAGGAGCAGAATACGTGCGTCGAAGGCCAGGTGCATGAAGTAGCCCATGATGAGCTTCATCTTCCAGATGGCGATGAGAACGAGCAGCGTCACCGCCAGCCACGTCACGTCGCCGATGATCGGCGGGATGAAGAGCTCGATCATCGTCAGCGCCGCCAGGATCGAAAACACCTTCATATACGGCGGGTGAACGTGCTCTTCGTGCTCGTCCGAGGTCATGGTCTCGTCGGTCATGACGGTGTCTTCCGTTGATCAGAGCAGGTAGATGAGCATGAAGAGAAGGACCCAGACGAGGTCCACGAAGTGCCAGTACAGGCCGGCGATCTCGACCGGGGAGTTGTTGGTCGGACCGTACACGCCCTTGCGGGCGCGGAAGAAGATGATCCACAGGTAGACGACGCCGATGAAGACGTGCAGTCCGTGGAATCCGGTGAGGACGAAGATCGTCGAGCAGAACATGTTGGAGACCCGTGCGCCGTCCTCAACCTGCTGTTGCAGGACCGCTGCGCGGTCCACATCTTCTTCATTGCGGGCGTTCTGAAGGTCCCAGCGATTCTGGGCGGGGACCTTGTCCTCGACCGTGGGAATGCTGAACGACGGCATGTGGATGACGCCGGGGTATTTGGGGCGGGGGTCTGCCTGATCCGGATTGAGGAACTCCATGGGCAGGTTGACGTAGTCCGCCATGGTGAACGAATCCAGCTTTTCCTGATCCCAAGCGGTTGTGTCGCGGCCACCGTAGAGCTCTCGCGCGATGCTCAGGCGGGTGCGATCCGGGTTGTTTGCGGCGGCGCGCTGAACGGCGCCGGGATGGTACGGGTCACCGTTGTCGAATTCGGGGATCTGCAGGCCTGACATGGTGGCGCCGGCGTGGATGAGGTGGGTCCACTCCCACACCTGGAAACCGACGAAAAAGATGCCGCCCGCGGCCGTGGCGAGGATGAACATCTTCGCGCGGTTGATGAAGCCGTCCTGGAACGCCGCCAGAGCCTTCACCATGGTCACCGACGAGATGATCAACACGAACGTGTTTACGCCGGTCGCGACGAGGTCGAGTTCGGGCGCCCAGTCAGGCTTCCAACTGAGCGTCACTTCCTCAGGTGTCGGGGTGATGTCCGCGGTGGTGCTCATGCGGAGCACCATGTATGCGCCGAGGAACCCGATGAACGCCATGGCGTCCGAAACGAGGAACAGCCATATGGCGAACTTGCCGTTGGTGAATTCGAACTCTCCCTCGTACGACTCGGGGATCGGGAGTTCGTGGTGATGGTCGTCGTGCGACATTTCCAAAGTCTTCCTTGAGCCTGCGTCAGAGCGGCAGGCGGTCCACCATCATCAGGACGAAGAGACCCGGCAGAACGACTAGCGACGTCCGGAGCAAGTCACGCCACGCGGGGGTCGCCTTGGTGATCGATGCCCGGACGGAGAACACCAGGTAGATCATGCCGAGGGCGAAAGCCCCCGTGAAATACGTTGGACCCGCGATCCTGACGACGGACGGCAGCAGGCTCACGGGGATCAGCGCCATGGCGCAGATGAGGGTCTGGTGCGCGGTTCGCAGTCCGCGCGAATCGACCACGGGGAGCATCTTGAAGCCGGCTCGCTCGTAGTCGTCCTTGTAGATCGACGCGATCGCGAAGAAGTGGGGGAACTGCCAGAAGAAGACGATCCCGAACAGCGTCAGTGCCGGCAGCGACAGGCTGCCGGTCGCTGCCGCCCAGCCGATGAGGGGCGGCAGGGCGCCGGGGACGGCGCCGACCCACGTGTTGAGGGGCGAGCGGGTCTTCAGCGGCGTGTAGACCGCGACGTAGAGCAGGATGGTCGCTGCGCAGAGGGCCGCGGCCAGCCAGCCGCCGCCGAAGGCGACGGCGCCTATGCCTGCGACCGACAGCGTCGCCCCGAACAGGAGGGCGTCGTCTTTCGACACCCGTCCGGAGGCGACGGGGCGATGGCGGGTCCGTTCCATCAACCGGTCACGGTCGGCCTCCATGGCCATGTTGAGCGCGCTCGATCCACCTCCCGCGAGCAACACGCCCGCGAGCACCCACGCGAGCTGGGGGAGCGACACGCCGACCGTCGCGCCGAGGACGTACCCGGTGGCGACGGCCGCGAGGACCAGGAGGTTGAGCCGGAGCTTCATGAGCGCCGTCAGGTCGGTCACCTTCGCGAGGAGAGCAGAGCTGGAGGTCTGCGCTTCTTTTGCATCGACCCGGACGTTCATGACGCGGTCGGCGCCTCCTCTTCCTCGCTGGGCGTGGGCGTGGGCTCGGCTTCCGGCTCCTCGAACTGGGGCCAGTAGTCCGTGTCACGGCCCGGGACGCTGTACTCGTAGGGCCCGCGGTAGACAGCCGGCGCCGCCTCGAAGTTGCCGTGCTCGACCGGCGGGGTCGGCGTGTCCCAGAGGAGGGTGTTCGCCTTCCATGGGTTCCGGTCGGTGCACTTCTTGCCCTTGTACATGGACCAGAAGAAGTTGAATGCCAGCAGGATCTGCGTCGCCCCCAGGGCCATGGCGGCGTAGGTCATGAACTCGTTGATGGGCTGCATGCCATGCAGGTTGGGATAGAAATACGGGTCGGCCGTACGGCGCAGCATGCCGCGCGATCCCAGGACGTGCATGGGGAAGAACACGATGTTGAAGAAGACGAACGTGCCGATGAGGTGGGCGAACGCCAGCCGCCGGTTCATGTAGGTCCCGAACATCTTCGGGAACCAGTAGTAGATCCCGCCGAAGACAGCGAACAACGTGGCGCCGAACACCACGTAGTGGAAGTGGGCGACGATGGCGTAGGTGTCGTGGATCTGGATATCCACAGGCGTGGCGGCCATGAAGATGCCGGACAGGCCACCGACGATCCACATACAGATGAAGGCGAGGGCCGCCACCGTGTACGGCTGGAGTTGCATCCTCGATTTGTAGATGGTTCCGAGCCAGTTGAAGGTCTTCACCGCCGACGGCAACGCGATCACCATGGTCGCGATCATGAAGGTCCGGCCGAGGGTCGGGTTCATGCCCGACTGGAACATGTGGTGGCCCCAGACGATGAACCCGAGGCCGCCGATGGCCACCATGGAGTAGACCATGGGTCGGTAGCCGAAGATGGGCTTGCGGGAGGCGGATGCGAGCATGTCCGAGACCATGCCCATGGCCGGCAGCACCATGATGTACACCGCTGGGTGGCTGTAGAACCAGAACAGGTGCTGCCACAGGATGACCTGCCCCTGCCCCTGTCCCTGCAGGGTGTCGGACACCGCCCTCCCTGTCGGCAAGAAGAAACTCGAGCCCAGGGTCCGGTCGGAGATCAGCATCACCATGGCCGAGCCGAGCACCGGCGTCGCGCACAGCACCAGCAGTGCCGTGATGAAGATGCTCCACGTGGTCAGCGGCATCCGGAAGAACGTCATTCCCGGAGCGCGCATCTTCACGATGGTGGTGATGTAGTTGATCGATCCGCAGATGGACGACCACCCCACCCACCAGACGCCCATGCACCACAGCGTCTGTCCGTCGCCGTCGATCAGGTGAGAGAGCGGTGGATAGGCTGTCCACCCGGCGCCGGCGCCGTGCCCTTCGACGAAGAACGACACCCCCATGAAGATGAACGCGGGCCACATCAACCAGTAGGACAAGGCGTTAAGGAACGGGAACGCCATGTCGTGGGCGCCGATCTGAAGCGGCACCACGAAGTTCGCGAACGCGCCGACCAGGATCGGGATGATGACAAAGAAGATCATGATCGATGCGTGCATCGTCATGAACACGTTGTAGCCCTCGCCGGGCATCTCCTCGTACTTCTTGCCCCACTCGAGATCCTCGGACCTGAATGAACCGTTCCGGTAAAGGACCAGCACGACGTCGTCCCCGGGCTTGTTGGGGACGCTCCACTCTTCCCTTTGAGCAATCACACGTTCCTTGACCGCATCCTGGAACATGCGCTCCCCGAGGTCGGTCAATTCTTCCGGTGCGGGCGTGTGCTTCTTGATTTCATCGTCTGTCGGCGCGTGATCAGGGCGATCCTGCTCCACCTCGTTGGTCGCGTACTTCGTACGGACCTCGAGGGGGACGATCGATGCCCGGAACTCGTCGAAGCGTCCCTTGCTCTCGACCGTCCACGTGAAGTCCTCGGAGTAATCGTCGGGACCTTCGTACGTGCCCTTGATGGCGGTGACGATGTCACCTCTCTCGAGCCCCAGGTCCTCTGCAGGCGTATCTGACTGGAGCGGGGCGTACCGCTCGGGGCCGGCGGCCTTGACCACGAAGGCCGTGGGTCCGTAAGAAAGGATCTCCTCGGAGAGGTCCTGGGTCTTCAAGTACTCCGTCGCCTCGTCTTCCTCCATGGGTACGGCGCCGAGGTAGCCGGTCTCTCCATACCACTGGTGGAGGACCGGAACCTCGCTGCCGGGCCACGCCAACTGCCAGCGCACGCCGAGGGCGAGGGCCCCGCCGATCACAGCCCACAGCAGGGACGAGATCAGGAACTGCTTCCCGATCATCTTGTGGTCCATGGACCACAGGTACTTGAAGAAGAACTTCGGGTTGACGAAGCGGACGATCGCCAGGATCGCCATGAGCCCGAAGATCAGGTACCACGGGACCAGGGTGACGTCGAAGTCCGTCGCCTTGGGTGCTTGCAGAAGGAACATGTGTGTTCTCATGTCTCGCAGCGCCTACTTCAGATAGTCCTCGGCGTAACCGATGCGGACCTCGTTCGAATCCCACCACCACCAGAACTTGCCCTCGACGCCGTACCAGTCAGGCCGATCTTCTTCCTCGTTCAACTCCTGCCACTCCGCCGACTTCTCCGCGACCCAGGCGCGGTAGTCCTCGATGGTCTTGACATGGAGCCGTGTGCCCATGGTCGTGTGGCCCTCGCCGCACAGCTCGGCGCACATGATCTGGAAGGTGCCCCTCCGCAGGGGCCGGAACCAGCCCGGGATCGCCATGCCCGGCACCGCGTCCTGCTTCACACGGTAGTTGGGGAGGAAGAAGCTGTGCAGGACGTCCTGGGTGCGGAGGTGGAAGAGGACGTCGCGACCCTCCGGGACGAACAGCTCGCCCGAGGGGATGTCGTCTGCGGTCGCGAACTTGCCGTCGAGCCCGGGATGGCGGAAGTACCACTTGAACCGCGTCGCCACGATCTGGACATGGATGGGGGGCTTGGCGGCGGCATCATGGGCCGCATCAGCGAGGCGCTCCTGGGTCTTGAAGTCCGCCCTGCCCGCCATGGACACGGGCATGACCTGCTTCATCTGCGTCCACATCTCGCTCTGCCACAGGCCGAGCAGCACCAGGATGATCACGACGCCGAGCGTCGCGCACATCTCGAATTTGTGGTGGCCGTGGACGTAGGCGGCTTGCTTTCCGGGGCCGTCCCAGAAGCAGATGACGCAGAACAGGAAGAACGCCTCGGTGACGATGAACGCGATCCCCGTGATCCACAGGATCAGGTAGAAGAGTTCGTCGACGTCATCCCCGAAGCTGGCGTTGTTCTCCGGAAAGAAGAACGTCGTCCCGGCGCTGTAGCCGACCTCGTCCCCGGCCGCGTGCGCGGCGATCGTTGTCTCGTTCGCTCCGCGTCGAACCACCTTGAACGTGTTCGGGTTCGCCAGGAGACTCGACCCCTTCGCGATCGGCATCTTCTCCGCCGTGACCCGCGCGATCTCGAGCTCCTCGTCGCCGATCCGCATCTTGCCCATGCCGTTGAAGGCTGAGCCATCCTCGAGGTTGAAGTACTGAGGATTCGCTGCCGTCACCTGTGTGGCCGGCAGCGCGTCCGAGAGCGCCGTGGTCGGCAATTCGAACATCACGCGCATCAGCCAGCACAAGGCCAGGATCGCTGCCAGCGACACGACCAGGACGGCCCCGTGCTTCTTCTGCTCCGGCGAGATCGCCATCGGTCAAGCTCCCCCGAATCCATGTGACCGGGGAGTGGCGCAAGCCGCTCCCCGGCAGAGGTTCACAGTGCCGCACGAGGCGGCCAAGGGGTCGTCGTCACTTCCTCGTGACGACAGCCCCCCTGTTCTTCTTTTTCCTATTGAAGGTGAATTGCAACTGGACGACCTGGCCCTGCTTGACCTCGACGCCCTTCACCTTCGCGGTCTTGTATTTTTCGTGCCACGCCCAGATCTCGTACTTGCCGTCGGGCAGGCCGGAGGTGTAGATCTCGAACGACCCCTACTCATTAATGATAACGAAGAACGGGTGCTCGAAGATAGCCGCGCGGGCCTCCATCCACGGGTGGATGTCGCACTTGAACAGCGATGTCCCGACCTCCGCCTTGGCGAAGCCTTCCTTGGTGGGGACCGTGCCCTTGGATGCCTGGGTCATGTTCCAGTCCCCGTTCAGCTTGGACTTGAAGTGGACGTTGTGGGTGGTGGCGTCCGCGTTGGTGACCTTGACACTCTGCGAGAGCTGGAACGCCAGCACGTGCGGGACGTACGTGCACCCCTCCTGTTTCAGGAACACATCGTCGGTCTTCGCGGTGCCGCTACCGGCGGGGACGCCCTTCACGTACACCACTACGTTGGCGACGTTCGCGTCACCGTCCACGACGATCCGTTCCGCGCGCATCGTCTCCGAGTGCAAGGCTGCGCATACCTGATCGGAGTTCATGTCGATGGCCGGGTTCTTGGGCACCTTGCCGTCCCACTTGACCCGACCGACCAGCGCGTTCGCCAGGTCGGTCTTGACGGGCTCGGCCTTGACGGTCTTCGGCTGGCCGGCAGCGGCGCCGCCGGAGGTCTTCGGTTTGCCGCCTCCACTCGCCTTCACGCCGAGGACGGGCACGGGCACGGTGACGACGGGGGAGGGGGTATCGATGGACGCCACCGGAGGGCCCCCGGTGTCACCGAGGTCGGCGACGAGGGCGCGGGCGCCCGGCGTATCACCCGGCTTCTGGTATTGATTAAACGCAAAGCTCACCGCGATGAGCGCCGCGCCCATGCCTACGGCCCCGAACCAGTGTTTCGCTTCCATGTTCAAGTCCCCTTTGGCTCCGGTCTGTGGCTGTTGCTGTGTTCAGGAGCAGATTCCGGGCCGAAGACGCGTCGGACTGGAGTCGAGGATGCGTTCCGCTCGGACAAGAGACGGAAACACCCGGCAAAACGTGCGGGCTCATGTTCCGAACACGGGGGCCCCAGGTCAATCCACGAATCCACCCCCGGACGGAAGGTCCGTCGCCAAAGTGCCGCAACGATGCGGCACTTTGGCCGCGAGCCGTTGCCAGAGAGGGGGACCGGGCGGCCACCGCCAGGCTGCGTACGCGGCTTGAACGGGATCAGGCGCACACCTACCATCTGCCGGTCCCTGCCCGGGTTGGGGCGCGGGCTGCGTATTCGATGGCCTGAGGGGCATCGAAGTTGCTTTGCCTTCGGACGGATCACCAATTGGCACCGGGCTGGTTGAGATCCTGGCACGGCAACACCACACCCGAACGAGATCGAATCCATGGCCGATGCGCCGAACACCGCTGACGCCTCGAAGCAGGCACCGGCTTCCGCGTTGCGTCCGCGACCTCCCAAGTCGCCGGCGCCGCGGGTGCCCAAGCTCGACCCGTTGCAGGGCGAGCTCAGTCGCCGTGCGTTCGTGTGGCATGGCATGGCCGGGTTCATCACTCTGCTCACGCTCTGCTTCATGCGCTTCTTCTTCCCGCGGACGCTGTTCGAGCCGAAGACGCGCTTCACCATCGGCTACCCGGGCGACTACGGTTTCGGCGTCGATACCAAGTGGCAGCAGAAGTACCGCATCTGGGTCTGCCGCGGTGCGTCGGGCCTGTACGTGATCTACGCTCGCTGCACCCACTTGGGCTGCACGCCAGACTTCAAACCGTCGGAGAACAAGTTCAAGTGCCCCTGTCACGGCTCGGGATTCGACACCGAGGGGATCAACTACGAGGGCCCGGCACCCAAGCCGCTGCTCCGCTGCCATCTTGAGCTCGATCCCACGGGGCAGATCGTCGTCGACACCCTGAATCTCTACGACTACGAAGGGAACAAGGCGTTCAAGGGCGTCGCTCCATCAGCGAGCGGGCCTCTCCTGTTGGCCTGATCCGTTCGTAGTCCAAACCAACCAAGCGTCTGAACGACGTCTCGCCGAGTCGCACCGAGGTCAAGGATGACCGACACTGACACCAACAAGCCGGACCAGGAAGAGGGGAACAAGGGAGGTCTCTTCACCACCCTTCGTTCCAAGGTGAAGTCTCCGTCCGAGCTCAACAAGGAGCTCAAGGAGACGGTGCTTTGGAAGTCCATCTTCCGGCACAAGCTCGATGGATCGCCGCGCAATCGTTCACTGGCGGTGCTCTCGAACGTCTTCCTCCACCTCCACCCGGCGCGGATCAACCGCGACGCGGTCCGCTACAACTTCACGTGGGGGATGGGCGGGATCACCTTCTATCTGTTCGTCAACCTGACGCTGACCGGCACGCTGCTGATGTTCTACTTCCACCCGTCCAAGGGTGAGGCGTATCGGGACATCATGTTCCTCCAGTACGACGTGCCGTTCGGCAACCTGCTGCGGAACATGCACCGATGGGGCGCCCACGCCATGGTCATCACGACCTGGCTGCACATGGTGCGCGTGTTCATGACCGGGTCCTACAAGCCCCCGCGCGAGTTCAACTGGAACATCGGTGTCCTGCTACTGCTGTTCACCATGTTGCTGTCGTTCACCGGCTACCTGCTTCCGGATGACCAGCTCGGGTTCTGGGCCGTCACCGTCGGGACCAACATGGCGCGCGCCACGCCCATCCTCGGCCACGAGGGCCCGTTCGGTCCGGAGTTGGGCTTCACCGCATTCAACGACGTTCGTTTCGCCTTGCTGGGCGGATCGGTCGTCGACGCCAACGCGCTCCTCCGCGCGTACATCTGGCACTGCATCGCGATACCCATTCTCGCGTCCGTCCTCATGATCGTGCACTTCTGGCGTGTGCGTAAGGACGGCGCCATCTCCGGCCCGGCGCCGGTGATGCTGGAGTCCGAGGCGGCCAGGAAGTAGCGGAGGGGAGGAGACGATATGAGCACCCAGCTCCCGTTCCTGGCAGAGATGGACTGGCACCAAGTCTGGTACCTCATCTCACGGCCGGACAACGTGCCCATCGTCCTGTTGCTGATTCTGTGTCCGTTCTATGTCTGGCTTGCGTTCCGCGAGGCGAGGAAGAACGACAACCTGATCGCCCAACTGGAGGCCGATCCCGAGCTCGCCAAGACCCACCACCGGACCACTTACCCTTACAAGAAGGGGTGGCCGAAGACCGTGCAGGTCTGGCCACATCTGCTGAAGCGCGAGTTCCTCGCCATGGTGATCGTCACGATCATCCTGATCATCTGGTCGATCTGTCTTGATGCGCCGCTCGAAGACCCGGCCAACCCGAACCTGACGATGAACCCGTCCAAGGCTCCGTGGTATTTCCTCGGATTGCAGGAACTCCTGGTCTACTTCGACCCCTGGATCGCGGGCGTCGTGCTGCCGTCGATCATCCTGCTGGGGCTGATGGCGATCCCCTACATCGACGTCAACCCGCGCGGTAACGGCTACTACACCTGGAAGCAGCGGAAGTTCGCCATCGGCACCTTCCTCTTCGGCTTCCTCGTCATGTGGGTGCTGCTGGTCATCATCGGCACCTTCATCCGCGGCCCTGGTTGGCTCTGGTTCAACCCGGGCGAGACCTGGGACCATCACCGCGTCGATCACCAGTTCAATCGCGACCTGCACGAGTTCTTCGGGATCGAGGGCACGTGGCCGGTGTTCTTCTTCGGCCTGGGTTTCATCAGCATCTGCGCCGGTGCCATCGGCGGCGTCACCCACGCCTGCATCAAGAAGATGATGCCGGACATGCTGAAGCGCATGAGCTTCCTTCAGTATCAGGTGACGATGCAGTTGTGGATCATGATGATGCTCGTGCTGGTGAAGATCATCCTGCGTCTGACGTTCGTCGTGAAGAACGTCTGGGTCACCCCGTGGTTCAACGTCTGAGGCACGCTCCCTGATGACCGCTCAAGAGAACACCGAGACCACGCCCGAGAAGGACCCGATCGTCGAGGGCTCGATCCTGTGGCCCGTCTTCATCTCGATGGTCCTGCTCCTCGTCGTGGCTGCCTGGTCCCTGTACGACGAGTTCTATACGCGCCGTCCGTACAAGAAGTACCAGGCTGACTGGACCAGCATCGCCCGCGCTGCGTACAAGGCGAAGGTCGCGGACGCGCAAGCCAACCTGGACGAATTGCATGCCACCGATGGCTACAAGGCGTTGCT
>JABSRK010000139.1 GCA_013213915.1 Planctomycetota bacterium | reverse complement strand
CGACGCAACGGATCTCGCCGTCGTAACGGTCACTCGCGGACGATCCGAACCCCCAATTCGTCTCCGGTTCATACGGCGCGTGGGGATCCATGTAGTGCAGCCACAAGAACCACCGCTCTCGACCCCGGTGCTGTATGAACCGGGTGGCGAGGGCGGTCTGCGCACTCGCGTCGAGGACCTCTCCCCGGCGGCCCGGATTCACGTGCTCGAAGTCGCGGGTGAAGATCGCGTACTCGGCGCGGTCGAGCGCGTGCGCCGGGATCGCGGGGATCGTGGCGGTGACGAACCCCCTGTCGCGCAGGTACCGTGCGAGGGTCGTCGCGCGCTCTTCCGGATCGACCTCGCCCAGCCGTTCTAAGTAGAGCGGAGTCGCTCGCGGATATCGCCCATAGAACATCGACTGGAACGAGTAGTGGGTGATCGGATTCTGGGACCACGCGGATTCGAACAGTGCCGCCTTCCTGGCGAAGGAATCGACGCGCGGCGAGGTCCGACGCTCGTATCCGTAGCACGACAGCCGATCAGCCCGGATCGTGTCGACCGTGATCCACAACAGGTTCCAGTCCCCTCGGTTCGGGATGCGGCGATTTAGCTCCGGCAGGACAGCATCCGCCCGCTCACGACGCTGACGGCGCGCAGCCAGCAAGGTGCCGTCCGGCGCCGCAGGAACGCCGTGCGCCGGTCCTCCCAGGATCCCGTCGCGCAACCGCAGCATCTTCACCCCGCGAACGGTCGTGCGGCGCACCACGGATCGCTCGAATGGTACCGGCTCACGGACTATCAGCACCAACATCCCGACCACGGATCCGAACGCCAGAACGCGGCCGAGTTTGCGAGCGGTCACGGACATTGCGACAGCGAGAAATGACGCCCCGACCGTCGCAAACACGACCGTCAGCACGGCAACAGCGTCGTGAACAGGCGGGTACAGACCACGCATCTGGGTCGCGTCCCACCAACCAGCCACGAGCGCGCCGGCGATGCTCACGCCGGATATCAGGAACGCCACCAACCGTCCGCCGGCCTGCGCAGCTCGTTCGGCGCACACACCGACGCACGCGAACCCGCACGCCGCGACCAGCAGCAGCAATGCGGGCAGCGCGACCCGGAGGACCTCGATCTGGGGATGAGTGGATATGCGCGGGCCACTCAGTACGGAGGACGCGAGGGGCAGCACGGCCGGCGCCGTCAGCGAAGCGAGCAGGCCTCCGGCGAAGAGCCGCGCTGACCGCGGGCGAGTCCGCCACAGGTCCACCAGCGACCGCCAGGCCACCGCACCCACCCACGCCAGGACGCCGAGGACGCCGCCAATCGCGAGCGACCACATCCCCAACAGGCCCAGGGGCATGAGCAGATCGCTCACGGGCTCCGCTGAGCGAACGAGCACGCGCCCTGCATCCAGGAAAAACAAGACGAGCATGGCGAGAATCGCGCTCGTGATGAGTCGCGGGAGCAGCACGGTGGCCGCATGGTAGCCCGGCGACGAAGAACGGGTCACCGCACGCGGATGGTGATCGCGTTGCTGACGCCGCGATGTTCGCCTGTGAACACTGCCTGTAGAACCAGCGCGTCGCCCGTTCGTGACCGGGGCAAGGGCACCTCGAAGACCACGGGAGCCGGCCCCGGCTTCTTGAACGGCTTCGGGTCGAGCCCCGTTGAATCGGCCACCCCTGACACACCGGCCCCCGGTGGATCGACGAGATGGGGGCGGAAGCAGAGACGCCCGGCAATCTGGAAGCCATCGAGGGCGAAGCTCTCGTCGGGAGAGGGAACACCACGGCGTACCAGGAGGAGGAACGGGACGGTGCCGCCCGCCGGGTCCGGGCTCCTGACCTTGATACGGAGCGTGGCCTGCTGATCGATCCAGATACGTCCGCTCACGGGGTCGCCCGCTCCGGCGACCTCCAGCAGAGAACGTGGCGTCCCGTCAGCTGCCTTGAAGGTGCCGGCGGCCGCGGGTCCGAGGCTGGCATCGCGAACGAACCACAACCCGTGGAACACCGCGTCACGCCCCTCGATACCGAGGTCCAGCCGCAAGGCCCGCACGGTCCCCGCCTGGTTCCAGGCCGGCACGGCCGAGAGGTCGACGGAATAAGTGTGCGGCTCGTGGTCGGTCAGCAAGGGCACGTCACATCCGTCATCGGGCAGCCACTGCTTCCCGTTCTGGCTCCACGAGATGCGCATCGCGGCCTCGCCATGAGACGTCACACGCACCCGGACCATGGACATGCGCGTGGTCTGCACGTCCAGGTCCGACGCTTGCAAGCGTGCCCCGAGTCCCTCTGCAACGAACGTGTCTCCCGAACGACGTGCCTGGCGTCGAGCCCGCCACCCGTCCTTCGCCACAGCGAGATCGAGCGTCACCCTGCGCCGGTGCGCATCGTCAAGACTGACGTGGGGCGAGAGAAACCGAACGAGCGGCGGGAGCCGCCAACTCGCGACCCAACGCCACGCCTCCCCCGCGGCGACGAACGCATCCAGGTCAACGCGCCAACTACCCGCTACCGGCAGGTCCAGGTCGAACGGAAGCACCAACGGACCATCGAGATTGGCGACCCGGGGAGCGTCCAGGATGATCGGACGAATACGGGGGCTGACACGATGGCCGTTGGATTGGCTCAGGGCCCTTGTGCTCACGACAAATCTCAGCGGGACACGGGGCGCATGGGCGCCACGTTCAAACGTGACGGCGACGCGGCGGCAGCCGTCGAGACGGTCCGCCTCGCACCACGAGACACGTTTCGGTTCGACCCACGGGCGCTCCGTCACGAAGGTCAGCACCGGCGGCGCGGCGCGATCCAGGCCCTCTGTCCCAGCAACACCATCGAGTTCCGAGGCCCTGGTGTCGCCAAGCCGCCTGAGCAGCTCTTCGCGCTGCCTATCC
Organism: Planctomycetota bacterium; assembly: GCA_013213915.1. Lineage (GTDB taxonomy): Bacteria > Planctomycetota. The sequence continues at coordinate 6,084 of JABSRK010000139.1, read as the reverse complement.
GTGCCACGCAGCCCCGGGTCGTCCCTCGTCAGAAAGAACCCGCCGCTGCCATCCCGGATGATGGCGTCGGTCTCACGGCGATAGACGTCAATGACGGTCTTACATCCTTCGAGAACCACCACGTTCTCGTGATCCACGTCCCGCGTGCAATTCCACGAGCCGGTGATGACACGAACTCCATCCACGATAACGGTCTTGGTCGCTGTGCTCCGGACGACGGGTATGCCGAAACGGGCGCACGCTTCCTCTACCCGAGCGGGTCCCGGCGTCGCCCGGGTGACGACGCGCACACGAACACCTCGGCGGGCCACCTCGAGCAGCGTCATGAGGACGCGATGGTCGGCGAACACCGCATGCGCCACGTCCACCGATCGCTTGGCCTTCAGTATTTCGTCGGAGACTACGACGGCGAGATCCTGAGCGAACCCGAAGGACACCCGCGCCGTTCCGCCACCTGCGATCTTCGCGGGCGGACCGGTCGGCGCCGACGGGCTGCCGATACCGGCAGGGCGACCCTCCCAGAGGCGGCCGAAGTACGCCTCGAACCGCTTGGCGAGCCCCGGTGAGCGGACACGGAACGCCGAGCCGCGCGCCCTCACCGCGTCGGCAATCGTCGCATTCCAGTCGCCGTTCCACACCCACGTTCCGTCGACGATGCAGAACTTGTGGTGCAGGTTAGCAGCCCATGGGGAGCCGCGATCGGTCCGCACGGCCACACCCGCCGCTTCGAGCCGCGCCAATGGAATCGCGAACCGATACGCACGCATGTCGTCGTCCGTCATGACGCGCACGGCCACACCGCGACGGTGCGCGGCGATCAGCGCGTCAAGTACGACGGGCAGATCGAGTCGTATGAACGACGCCGCCACGGATTTCCGCGCAGCATCGATCGTCTCCGTGAGTCGTGCAGGCAAGTCGTTCTCCTCCGGGACCGGTTCCGCACGTGGGCGGGTGAACCACGCTGCCTGATCCGGCAACGTGGCAGGCTGCGCGACCAGGGATCCGATCACGAGGAGACAGGCGATGGCGAAGCGCATGCCTGGAGGATAACCGCGCAAAAAAAAAGCCCGGGGCCTTCGAGGCCCCAGGCAGCGTGCATTCCCACTTTCTCTGCGGCGCGACGCGCCGCCCTGTCCTGCCCAGCAACGGCCCCCGGTATCGCGTCAGCCGCCCCTGGGGTCCCGAGGCTTCCTCCGAGCCTTCCCCGGTGCCAGGTCGCGGAGAATCTTGATCCGGGTCATGGCGCGCGTCAAGGACGCCTTCGCCCGGTCGAAATCGACCTCCTGGGCGACCCGGTCCTTGAGGCGCTCGCGATTCCGGCGCTCCGCCTCCTCTGCCCGGGCCAGGTCGATCTCGTCGTCCCGCTCGCCCAGCTCCGCGAGAACCTTGACCTCGTTGTCACGGACCTCGATGAACCCATCGCCGACGATCATGAACACCTGCTCGCCGTCGGCCTTGTCCACGCGGGCGATGCCGACTTCCAGCGTCGCCACCAGGGGGGCGTGGCCCGCAAGGACGCCGATGCTGCCCCCTCCTTCAACCGGCAAGATGACCTCGGTCGCCTCACCCTCGAAGACGGTCCTGTCGGGGGTGATGAACTCGACGTTTAAGGTCTTCGCCATGGCTACGCGATCTGCTTCCGTTCCTCGGCCTTGGCGAGCACGTCGTCGATACCCCCGACCATGTAGAAGGCGTCCTCGGGGACGTCATCGTGCTTACCCTCGATGACCTCGGCGAAGCTCCTCACCGTATCCTCGACCTTGACGAACTTGCCCTCCAGGCCGGTGAACGTCTCCGCCACCGCAAACGGCTGGGAGAGGAACTTCTGGATGCGCCGTGCACGGTTGACGACCTGCTTGTCCTCGTCCGAGAGCTCTTCGAAGCCCAGGATGGCGATGATGTCCTTCAGCTCGTTGTAGCGCTGGAGCATGCGGACGACCTCGCGCGCCACGTTGTAGTGCTCCTCCCCGACCAGGTTCGGGTCGAGCACGCGAGACGTCGACTTCAGCGGGTCGACGGCCGGGTAGATACCCAGCTCGGTCAGGTAGCGCTCGAGCGCGATGGTCGAGTCAAGGTGGGGGAAGGTCGCGACCGGCGCCGGGTCGGTGTAGTCGTCAGCCGGCACGTAGATGGCCTGCATGGACGTGATCGAGCCCTTGTCGGTCGTCGTGATCCGTTCCTGCAGCGCGCCCATCTCGGACGCCAGCGTGGGCTGGTAGCCCACGGCGCTGGGCAAGCGCCCGAGCAGCGCCGACACCTCGGCGCCCGCCTGGACGAAGCGGAAGATGTTATCGACAAACAGCAGGACGTCCTGCCCCTGGTCGCGGAATTCCTCGCACATGGTGAGCGCCGCCAACGCGACGCGGAGACGAGCACCCGGCGGTTCGTTCATCTGACCGAACACCAGCGCTGTGTTCTTGAGCACGCCGGACTCGGTCATCTCGAGGAAGAGGTCGTTGCCCTCGCGGGTCCGTTCGCCGACGCCCGCGAACGCGGAGTAGCCCCCGTGCTCACGCGCGACCGTGGAGATCAGCTCCTGGATGAGCACCGTCTTGCCCACGCCCGCGCCGCCGAAGAGGCCGATCTTGCCGCCTTTGGCGAATGGCACAAGCAGGTCGATGACCTTGATGCCGGTCTCGAAGATCGAACCCACCGTCTTCTGAGCCTCGAACGTCGGGGGCGGCTGGTGAATGGAGCGGCGCGGGATGTCCGCTGCCAACTCACCCACCTCGTCCAGCGGTTCGCCGAGCAGATTGAAAATGCGGCCCAGACAGTCCTTGCCAACCGGCACCGAGATCGGGGCCCCGGTATCGCGCACAGGCATGCCGCGTACGAGGCCGTCGGTCGACGACATCGAGATCGTGCGGCATACGTCGTTGCCCAGGTGGCTCGCCACCTCGAGGGTCAGGTTGATGCCCCGTCCCTCGTCCTCGATCTTGAGTGCCTGGTAGATGGGCGGGAGTTCGCCATCGAAGGCGACGTCCACAACCGCGCCGATGACTTCGAGAACCTTGCCGTTGCTCATCGAATAGGTCCGATCTTCGTTCTACGTCGCACAGACTGTCGCTTCGCTCGGTCCATGCTGATTAACCCGCCTGCACCATGACGCCGCCGACGATGTCGAGCAGCTCACCCGTGATGCCTTCCTGGCGGGCCTTGTTGTATTCCATACCGAGGGTGCCGAGCATGTCGTCGGCCGCGTCGGTCGCACTCTTCATAGCCATGCGCCGCGCCGCGAACTCCGACGCCAGCGACTCGAGGACCGCAGCGTAGAGCTGCATCTCGAGATAGCGCGGGAGCAACTTCTTCATGATGGCGTCGGGGGACGGCTCGAGGATGTAATCGGCGTCGGCGCTGACGCCTTCGCCGCTGGCCTCGGGCGGCGCGACTGGCAGCAGAGCTTGCACCGTCGGGACGAACAAGGCCATGGACGCCATCTTGGTGTACGCGACTTTCACGCGCTGCACCTCCCCCTCGATAAAGCTGTCGACCAGGAGGCCCATTGCGCGACGAACGTCCGTGTACTCCACCTTCTCGATCACACCTGGGTACGCCCACGTGATGTCCATGTCCCTCACCTTGGCGAAGAACATCTGCCCCTTACGGCCGAGGAGATAGAGCTTGGTCGCCACGCCAGCCTCTCTCGAAGCCGTGATTTGCGACACCGCGCGCTTCAGGAGGTTGGCGTTGTACGCACCGCAGAGCCCCTTGTCGCCCACCACCACCACGAGCGCCTCGGTCTCCACACGGTCGGGCACCTGCAGGAGCGGCGACGCGTCGGGATCGGCGTGCACCGCCACCCGCCGCATCATGGATTCAATGCGGTCCGCGAACGGCCGCGTCGCCATCGCCCGTTCCTGGAGCCGCCGCAGCTTCGTCGCCGCGACCATCTCCATGGCCCGGGTGATCTTCTGGATGTTGGTGACGCTCTTGATCCGCGCCTTGAGTTCTTTGACACCCTTCATGTCAGGTCAGATCTAATTTCCAGCAACGAACGACTGAGTGAACTGCTCGATGGCTGCCTTCAGCGCCGCCTCTGTTTCGTCGTCGAGCACCTGGGTGGTGCGAACAGTCTCTGGAATCTCCGGGTGCATGTCGTGCATGTAGGCGACGAACTCCTGCTCCCAGCGCCGCACGTCCGGGACCGCGATCTTGTCCAGCATGCGATTCACTCCGGCGTAGAGGACCATGACCTGGTCCTCCATCGGAACCGGCGCGTACTGGGGCTGCTTCAGCAGCTCCATCAAGCGCTCGCCGCGGGTGATGGTCGCGAGTGTTGCCGCGTCAAGATCCGATCCGAACTGGGCGAACGCCGCCAACTCGCGATACTGGCCCATCTCGAGCTTCAGACGCCCGGCGACCTTCTTCATGGCCTTGGTCTGCGCGGCGCCGCCGACGCGGCTGACCGACAGGCCGACGTTGACCGCGGGACGGAAGCCCGCGTTGAAGAGGTCGGACTCCAGGTAGATCTGACCGTCGGTGATGGAGATGACGTTCGTCGGGATGTACGCCGTGACGTCGCCCTGCTGGATCTCGACCACCGGCAGCGCCGTCAGGCTGCCCGCCCCCATCGCGTCCGACAACTTGGCCGAACGCTCCAACAGGCGGCTATGCAGGTTGAAGACATCACCGGGGAACGCCTCGCGCGCCGGCGGACGACGGAGCAACAGCGACACCTGGCGCCACGCCATGGCGTGCTTGTAGAGGTCGTCGTACATGATGAGCGCGTGCTTTCCGTTGTCCCGGAAGAACTCGCCCATCGCCGTTCCCGTGAACGGCGCGAGCCACTGCATGGACGCCTGATCGGACGCCGGAGCGTTGACGATGATCGTGTAGTCCATCGCGCCTTCGGCCTCGAGGCGCTCCTGCACCGTTTTTACCGTGGACAGCTTCTGGCCGATGCCCACGTAGATGCAGGTCATGTCCTGGCCCTTCTGGTTGATGATCGCATCGACCATGAGGGCCGTCTTGCCGGTGGACCGGTCGCCGATGATCAGTTCGCGCTGACCGCGGCCAATCGGGAACATGGCGTCCACCGACTTGATGCCGGTCTGCATCGGCTCGTGTACGGGCTGGCGCTCGATGACGTTCGGTGCGCCCTTCTCGACGGGCGCGTACTCGACACCCGAGAGCGGGCCCTTGCCGTCGACCGGACGTCCGATCGCGTCGACCACGCGCCCGACGAGGGCGTCGCCAACGGGAACCGAGATGATGCGGCCGGTACACTTGACCGTATCCCCTTCCTTCACCTTGGTGTCGTCACCGAGGAGCACGGCGCCCACGTTGTCCTCTTCGAGGTTCAGGGCGATGCCGTACACGTCGTTCGGGAATTCGAGCATCTCGGACGCCTGCACGTCCTTCAATCCGTGGATGCGGGCGACGCCGTCGCCGACCTGGAGGACCGTGCCCACGGTCTCGACGTCGACGCCCGTGTCGAAGCCCGCGATCTGCTTCTTCAGGATCGCGGTGATCTCGGCTGGACTGATGGCCATGAGTTGAAGTCCTTATCAGCTTTCTACGGGGACGCTGCGTAGGCCCCGTTCGATTCGTTCCAGGCGCCGTTGCGTGCTCCCGTCCAACAGATGGGAACCGACACGCAAGCGCATGCCGCCGAGGATCCCGGGTTCGGTCCGGGCCTCCAAGACGACCTTCTTGCCCGTCACGTCCGCGATCTGCTGGCGGACGGTCCGGGCGACATCGGGATCCATGGTCGTGGCGGTTTCCACCTCGACCCGCAGGATGCCCTCGTTGAGCTCGTGGATCTCCAGGTAAACCCGGAAGAAGTCCTTGAGCACGTTCTCACGACGGTGCTTGATCAGAAGACGCATGAGGTTCGTCACGCTCGGATCGCGTCCCACGAGGAAGTGCTCCGTGAGGATGGCGTCCTTTCGCTTGATGTCCACCCGTGGGTGCATGAGCTTGGCGGAGCGCTCGAGGTCGCTCTCCAGGGCGAGCTTGAGACCAGCGAGGTCCTCCAAGACCCCGCTCGTCTTCCCGCCTTCCCGAGCGAGCTCGTACAACGCCTCGGCGTAGCGCATCGCGACTGCTGATTCACCCACTGTCGTCTTCTCCGGTCCCCTAGGA
>JABSRK010000138.1 GCA_013213915.1 Planctomycetota bacterium | reverse complement strand
GGGTCCGGTCCGGGCCTGAGCTGGGTGCCCTGGTGCTTGGACGGCAAGAAGCCCGCGCCCCACAGGCGCGCGTACAGGGGCTGGCCGCCCTTGTTCTTGGTGACCAGGATGACGGAGTCGGGGAGGTCCCTGTTCAGGCTGCCGAGGCCGTAGCTCAGCCAAGAGCCGATGGACGGGCGTCCCGCGATCTGGGAACCCGTCTGGAAGAACGTGATGCCGGGGTCGTGCTTGATCGCTTCCGTGTGCATGGAACGGATCACGCACAACTTGTCCACGATCTTGGCCGTCTCGGGCAACAGCTCGCTCACCTCGGTGCCGCAGGCGCCGTGGCGCGCGAACTTGAACAAGGTGCCGGCGAGGGGAAGGGTCGCCTGGTGTCCGGACATGGCTGTGAGCCGCTGACCCTGACGGATCGAGGCGGGCAGCTCCTCGCCCCAGCGCTCGTTCAAGACCGGCTTGTGGTCGAACAGGTCGTGCTGGGCGGGACCGCCGGACTGGAACAGATAGACGATGCGCTTGGCGCGCGGCGCATGGTGCGGCGCACCCGCACCGTCGAGGAGGTGGTTCAAGCTCAACGCACCGAGGCCCAGGGCCGTCTGGCCGAGGAAGGCGCGTCTCGTGAGGTCGAGGGGGTCCATGGTCACCTCCGCGTCACCGCGGCGTCCGAACTCATGATAGTCGAGCAGACCACCGCCATGGCCGCCAGCTCGGCCTTGTCCCCGTCTTTAGGTGACGGAGCGTCGCCGGTCTTGAGCAGAGCTTCGGCCGCCTTGGGGTCTTTCGCGTAGCGGTCCCGCTCGGCAGTGAGGAGCGCATCGAGAGCGGCGCGTTCGGGCCCCCGCGGGTGACGTGACGTCAGGGCGCGGAACGCGAATCCGATGCGGTCCTTTGCCTTCAACGCGCGCGTCGCCAGCACCCGTGCCGCCTCCACGAACTGGGGGTCGTTGAGCAGCAGCAGGGACTGCAGCGGCGTGTTGGTCTCGTGGCGTTGCGCCACGCAGACGTCCCGCTTGGCGGCGTCGAGGATCATCATTGATGGTGGCGGCGACGTGCGCTTCCAGATCGTGTAGAGGCTGCGGCGATACAGGCCCGCGCCCTTGTCCCGCGCGTACGTGTGGCCGCTCTTCTCCTTCCAGAGGCCGGGCGGCTGGTACGGCTTGACAGGGGGCCCGCCGATCTTCGTCGCCAGGAGTCCGCTCACGGACAGGGCCTGGTCGCGCAGCATCTCGGCGGTCAGGCGTCGGGAAGGAGCGCGCCACAGGTTCTCGTTCGCGGTGTCCCGCGTGTCGCCGTCCACCCGTCCACGGGATGTCTGGCGATAGGTGGAAGAGGTGACGATGCGCCGGAGCATGGCCTTCACGTTCCACCCGCAATACACCAGGTCGGCGGCGAGGCGGTCGAGCAGCTCGGGGTGGGTCGGCGGCGTCCCCTGGGTTCCCATGTTCTCGGCGCTGCCGACCAGGCCGTGGCCGAACGTGATCTGCCACAGGCGGTTCACCGCCACGCGCGCGGTGAGCGGATTGGCGGGATCGGTGAACCAGCGCGCGAGGCCGAGCCGATTGCGCGGCAATTTATCAGGCATGGCCATGATGGCGGCGGGCGTGGTGGGGGAGGCCCGCTCCCGAGGTGCGTCGTAGCGGCCGCGGTCCAGGATATGGGTCGGCCGCGGCTTCGCCATCTCCTCCATGGTCATGATCGTGCGGATCGAATCGATGTGGCGGGCGCGTTGCTTTCGCAGCTCCGTCAGCTTGGCCAGCGCCCTGCGCCACTCAGGGTCGCGAGAGGACAACCAACCCTGGTAACCGAGCACGCGCGCGCGGTCGTCGTGCAAGGTCGCCACCTCCGCGTCGCACAGGGCGCGCGAGAACACCTGGAACTCGTCGACCGCGCCCCCCTTGAAGCCCTTGTCGCGGAACCGTTGTCCGATCGTGAGCTGAGGGCCGCCGCCCATGATGCCCCGCGTCAGCTTGTCCTTGACCACGGCCACGCCAGTGGGCTTGCCGTTCATCCAGATGCGCAGCCCCGAGGCGCGCGCGGAGCCGTCGTGGCTCACGGCGACGTGCATCCATCGGCCGACCGGGAGTCGCTGCCTGGTGCGGATCGAGACGGCGTCACCGGGCCAGAAGTGGATCAAGGACCACTGCAACGCGCCGTCCCTGATCAGCAACTCGTAGCCCTGGCTGCCGGCGTCCGTCCACGCGCGCGTCCGGTGGAGGATGACGGAGCGTCCCTTGCGGTCGGGCGTGCGCACCCAAAGAGAGAGGGTGAAGGGGTCGTGGCGCGTGAAGGTGCCGAGGCCGGGGAACCAGGCATTGTTCTCACCGGAGAACAACAGCCCGTTGCCCCGCGCGCCCTCGGTCACCTTCGGCCCCTCGGCGGTCTTGCCCGGCTTCTTGGCGTCCATCGCGTTGGCCACGGCGCCCCCCTTCTCGAGCTTCTCGAAGGGGAACCAGCCCGTGCGGTCGGGGATCTCGCCGGTCCACGTCGTCTGGAACTCGCGGCGGCGGGTATTGCGGACCGCGTCGAGCGCCTTGGATGCGGCCGCGATCTTTCGGTCGAGGTCGGTGAGCGTCTTCTTCTGGCCGTCGTTCGGCAGCCGCAGCGCGGGGGTCGGCGTCGCGTTCGTGAAGTGGGAGTACAGGCCGCTCTCGTCGATGTTGGCGAAGAACGCGGCCAGACCGTAGTACTCGGCCTGGGAGATCGGGTCGAACTTGTGGTCGTGGCAGCGCGCGCATTCCAGCGTCAAGCCGAGAAACGCTGTTCCCATGGTGTGGACGCGGTCGCCGATGTACTCCTGCCGGTACTCCTCTTCGACGCTGCCACCCTCATTGGTCTGGCGGTGCAGCCGGTTGAACGCGGTGGCGAGGCGCTGATCGCGGGTGGCGGCGGGCAGCATGTCGCCGGCGATCTGCCAGGTGACGAACTGGTCGTACGGAAGGTTCTCGTTGAACGCCTTGATGACCCAGTCGCGCCACGGCCACACCTCGCGGTAGACGTCGGACTGGTAGCCGAAGGTATCGGCGTAGCGGGCGACGTCGAGCCAGTCCGACGCCATGCGCTCGCCGTAGTGGGGTGATTGCAGCAGGCGGTCCACGACGCGCTCGTAGGCATCGGGTCTCTGGTCGGCGACGAAGGCGTCGATCTCCTCGGTGCTTGGTGGCAGTCCCGTCAGGTCGAACGTCACGCGGCGGATCAAGGTCTCCCTGTCGGCATCCGGAGACGGGCGCAGGCCGACCTCCTCCAGCCGCCGCAGGACGAACGCGTCCATGGGGTCGCGGACCCAGGCTGCGTCAGCGACGGTGGGTTCGGGGTGTGTCTTCGGGGGGACGAAAGCCCAGTGGCGTTCATAAGGAGCACCCGCGGCGATCCACCGCTCCAGGGTGCGGATCTCGTCTTCGGTCAGCGCCAGCTTGGACGACGGCGGCGGCATGTGATGCTTGGGGTCGCTGGAGCGCATGCGGAGTACGGCCAGGCTCGATTTTGCGTCGTGGGGTACGAATGCAGCCGCCTCCGAGCGCCGGGTCCGCGTCGCGTGGTCACGGACGTCGAGCCTCAGCTTCGCCTTCCGCGCGTTCTCGTCCGGCCCGTGGCAGGGAAAGCACCGATCAGCCAGGATCGGACGGACATCGCGGTTGAACGACGGCACGTCCTGGCCGAAGGAGAGAGATGTTGCGAGGGTGAGCGCGAGGACGGAACGCATGGCCCGTCCATCGTACGTGCTGCTGGCTGGTCCTACGACATGGATACGGAAGGCCCGCGCGGTGAAGGGATATGGCCAGCCAAGGCCTTTGGGGGTCGCCGCTCCGGCGCGGGGCACGTAGCATCGATTCCCGCCATGGACCCTGTGACCGCAACCGCCCGTCCCCGAGTGGGGCTCCTGGGCAATCCGTCCGACGGCTACGGTGGCCGCGTCATCGCGTTCACCTTCGACGACTTCGCGGCGACCGCAACGGTGTGCGCCGCTGGTGAGGGGAGCGGGGAAGGCGAGGCCGCCGAGGAGCTGGTCGCTGCGGCGCTCCAGGTCTTTACCGAGCATGCCGCCGCCGTGAGCGCGGGCCCCGCAGCGCTCGCCGCTGGTGACGCGCGGCTTGACTACAGAGTGACGTTGACTTCCGACATCCCCCGTCAGGTCGGGTTCGCCGGGTCGAGCGCCATCGTGATCGCGGTGTTGCGTGCCTTGTCTCGCTGGTTCGAGATGTCCGTCGATCCCATCACCCTGGCGCGCCTCGCGTTGTGGGCGGAGACGGTGGTGCTGGGCATCCAGGCTGGTCCCCAGGACCGCGTCGTGCAGGCTCACGGTGGCGTGCTCGACATGGACTTCGCGACGTCGGAGTGGAAGGTGACGCGCGTCGATGCCGACCAGCTCCCCCCCATGTTGCTCGCGTGGACGCGGTCGCCTGGTGCGAGCTCGGGTGGGGTGCACGAGAACGTGAAGCAGCGTTTCGACGCTGGTGATTCCGACGTCGTCGGCGTGATGGACGTGTTGCCCCGGCTTGCGTCCGATGGCGCCGGGTTCCTCTCCAGTGGTGATCTGGACGGGCTGCGTGCGCTGGTGAACAAGAACTTCGACCAGCGCGCCACGATCTGGTCGCTCGGTGACGACGATCTGGCCATGGTCGAACTGGGCCGAGGACAGGGCGCCGCGGTCAAGTTCTGTGGGTCGGGGGGTGCCGTCGTCGCCGTTCCCCACACCGCGGACGGTCTTGAAGGGCTAGAGAGGATGTACTCGGATGCGGGCTTCGCGACCTTGCGTCCGACCGTGACCCGCGGTGGTGACCGGGGCGACGATCGATGAACGTGATCGTCCTGTGTGCGGGTTACGCCACGCGGATGTACCCGCTCACCCGGGAGCATCCAAAGCCGTTGCTGGACGTCGGTGGACGTGAGGTGCTGAGCTGGCTCATGGACCGGGTGCTGCAGATCGATGGCTTGCGGCACGGCGTCCTCGTGTCGAATCACCGGTTCGCCGATCGATTCCAGGCCTGGATCGACGGGTACGCATCATCGATTCCCATCGAGCTCTTGGACGACGGCAGTGTCCACGAGGACAATCGCCTCGGCGCGCTCCGCGACCTGGCCCTCGCGTGGGACGCGCTGCCGAAAGACGCCCGTGACGACGGCGTCGTGGTCGTGGGTGGGGACAACCTCATCGCGTTCGATCTGGCGGCCCTCGGGGATCGCTTCCGCGCGTCGGAGCGCCCCCTGCTGCTGGTGCGCCAGATCCCTGGGGGCATTCCGCCCAACCGTTACAGCGAGGTGGTGCTGGACGACAACGACAGGATTGCGAGCTTCCGCGAGAAGCCCTCCGATCCTCGGTCGGATCTTTCGTGCATCTGCCTCTACTTCTTCACGGAGGAGATCCGCCGTCACCTGGACGAGTATCTCGGCGCCGGCGGTAATCCCGATGCGCCGGGACACTTCCTCGCGTGGCTGACGCCGCGCATGGAGCTCTCCGCGGCGCGGGTAGAGGGGGCGTGGTTCGACATCGGCAGCTTCGAGACGCTGGAGGAGGCGCGCCGGCAATGGGAAGGGATGACATGACAGATCGACAAACGGTCGGCATCGGCATCGTGGGGGCGGGATTTCTCGCGGAGACGCGGGCTCGTTGCTACGGACGCATCGGCGCTGCGCGGCTGGCGGCGGTCGCGTCCCTCAGAGCGGATCGGGCGCAGGCTTACGCGGCGCGGCACGGTGTCCCGGTCGTGTGCAAGGACCTGGACGAGCTGCTCGCTCGTGACGACGTCCACATCGTCGATCTATGCGTCCCGAATCTGCTGCATCGTCCCATGGCGGTCGCGGCGGCGGCAGCGGGCAAGCACGTGGTCTGCACCAAACCGCTCACGGCGTATGTGGGACAGGACCTGGGAGACGACGCCACCGACGAGGAGATCGGCGGTGTCGATCGCGGGCGCATGCTGGAGGTGGCGGTCGCCGACGCGCAGGCCATGGTGGATGCTGCGAGCGCGGCGGGCGGGCAGCTCATGTACGGCGAGAACTGGATCTACGCGCCGTCCATTGTCCGAGCAGCCGGATTGCTGAAGGAGTCGGGCGGCGCGGTCCTGGAGATGCACGGCTGGGAGTGCCATAGCGGGTCCCATTCCGAGTACTCCAAGGTCTGGCGCCACACCGGTGGCGGTGCTTTGATCCGGCTGGGCGCCCATCCCATTGGCGCCATGCTGCAGTTGAAGGCGCCGTCCCGTCCGGTGAGCGTCACCGCCGAGGTCGGAGACCTGAGCACGGTTCCAGCTGCTTCAGGCGCCGACATGCGCCTCGCGACAGGCTGGAAGGACGTGGAGAACTGGGGCATCGCGATCATTGCCTTCGATGACGGGTCACGGGCCGTCGCCCACGGCAGCGACAACCTCATCGGCGGGATGCAGAGCAAGCTGCGCATCCGTGCGTCCAACTGCACCTTCGAGTGCAACCTGTCGCCCCACGATCTCGTGCGCGCGTACGCTCCCTCGGCCGATGTCTTCGGCGACGCCTACATCATGGAGAAGATCGACGGCGGTTCCGGCTGGACGACGCCGCTCCCGGACGAGGACTGGTCGGCAGGACACGCGGACATGTGCTCCGACTTCGTCGCCGCCGTCCTCGAGGACCGCCCCGCCGTCGCGACGGGCGCGCTCGGTCTCGACGTGACGCGGGTCGTCTACGGCGCCTACGTGTCCGCGGCCGAGGGCCGCCGGTACGACCTGCGATGACGCGCTGGCCGGCGGTCATCCGGGGTTTCTGGATCGCCGCGTGCGCGGTGGGAATCGCCTTGACCTGGACGCCGCCGGCGCCACGGATGGAAGATCAACCGTGGATCAACAGCTCCCTGGAGGTGCTGCGTCCCCATGTCCGCGACGCGACGCGTGTGGTCCTGGTGACCGACCACAAACGAACAGAGACACATCTCTTCATGAAGTACGCGCTGCTGCCGAAGCCGGTCGTCACCGTGGATGACTTTGAGGAGGCTGCCCGACTGGTGCTGGATGGGGCTTGCATCGTGGCGCGCTTCGAGAATCCGAGCGTCGGGAGACGGACACTGGATGACGCGCTGGGGCGGGCCCGTGCAGCGGGCGTGGTGGTCGAGACGTTAGAGGTGGGGCCGTGGCTCGTGCTGCGTGCGAAGGGTCCATGACCGGGACGCGGTGGGTCGTGCGGCTGGCGTGGTTCCCGGCGCTGGGCCCCGGGCTGCTCTCGGTCCTGTTCGGCCTGGCCGTTCTCGCCGATCTACCCGCGCCGGAGTGGGTCGCGCTCGCGTCTCTCGCATTGATCTGGGCCGTCATTGCGAAGCGCGGCGGGCTCGGGCCGGAGGTCATACCGACCACGGATACGTCGAGAGCCTCAACCGTGGCGACCGCCGTGATGGCGGTGGCCGTCGCCTCAGCTATCGGTCTGTTCGTCCGCGATTCCATCCTGCGCCCGGAGGGGGAGTGGGACGCCATGGGTATCTGGAATTACCACGCGCGCCTGCTGGCGGCGCTGGGGCATGACGCGCAAGAGGTGATCGGGGCGGACACGTCGGGTGGTCCTGACTACCCGTTCGGCCACGGGGCCGCGGTGGCCGCTATCTGGCGGCTGACGTCGAGCACGGCGCCGTTCGTCTCCCAGGCGGTCGCGTTCGTTTACCTGGTCGGGCTGCTGGCCACCACGTGGTGCGTCGTCGCGACCCATGGGTCACGAACAGCCGCGGCGTTCGCCACGGCTGCGGTGGCCGCGACGCCCGCCGTTTCGGTGCTCTCCGCGCACCAGTACGCGGATGTGCCCGTGGCGTGGGGCGTGCTCGCGGCGGCGTGGGGGCTGTCCGCCCGTGCGCCGCTGGCCGGACTCGCGCTCGGTCTGTTGTGCTGGTCCAAGAACGACGGCGCGGTCCTCGCGTTGCTCGTGGTCGCTGTTCATGGCTGGTCCGGATTGAGAGCGCTGCGGCGCCCCGCGCTGGTGTGCGGCCTGCTGGCGCCGCTCGTGGCGTTCGTGTGGCACAAGATGTCGTGGGCGCCTGCCAGCGACCTGGTGGTGGGCTCCGGGGGTATCACGGATCGCCTGTTGTCGGGCGATCGTTGGGGTCCGGTGCTCGCCGGTTTCTTGGGGGAGCTGCACCCGATCACGATCCCGCGACGGTTCGGCGTCACCTGGATGCTGGTGGGGGCCTGCGCGGTCTTTGCGTTCAACACGCGGCGCGCTCGGGGAGTCCCCATGCCGGGAGTGCGCGCGCTGGGGTTGATCGGCGCCGCTGGCGTCGGGCTCTGGGTCGTCACCGTGGTGGCGGTGCACCGACCAGCCACCTGGCAGTGGGACACGGCGGGGTGGCGCCTGATGACCCAGGTGCTGCCCGTCTGCGTCGCGTGGGCGGCCTGCCGATGTGACGGCGGTCACCCACGTGACGGGATCACTTCCACGTGAGGGTGTTGACGCTGTTCATGCCGGGGCCGGGGGAGCCAGAGCCGGAGGGCTGCTCTGCGTGCCGATGTTCTGGACGCCTGGCTGGACCGCATTGTGATCGACCCACCAACCGCCCTTTTTCTGTGGTTGCGATGGCTCGGAGGCCGGGGCTGTTGATCAGTACCAACAGATCGCAGTGGGGCTCCCCACGCCCGGGATTGCGAACGCGGTGACGAAGGCGCCGGTAGCCGTGTCGAACACCAGGGCCTGGCCGCTGCCGACGGTGACGAACTGGGTGTCATCGCCGGAGATGTCGCATGCCCATGAGGCCCCGCCGAGGGTCACGGGCGAGATGATCGGCGTGTAACTCCAGCTGAACGGGTTGGACGTATCGAGGCCGATGCGGCCCAGGCCCCCACCCGAGCCCCACCCACTGACAACGGCGAAGGTCCCGCTACGGGCCACCGAGACGGTCCACGGTGCCGCCGGCACCGTCGCGGGTGGAGCGCTCTGGGAGCCGATGTTCTGGACCCCCGGCTGGATCGGGTTGTGGTCGATCCACTGGCCGAGGAGCCGGTCGTAGCGTGCGATCTCACCGGGGCCGCTACCGCCTGTCTGGACGGTGACGAGGACCTGGGTGCCGTCCGGCGTGAAGTTGCAATGGGTTGCGATGGGGAAGATGGCTGCGTTGGCGGGGACGAGGCCCTCGTTGGTC
>JABSRK010000137.1 GCA_013213915.1 Planctomycetota bacterium | reverse complement strand
CGACGCCCAGGACGGCACCAACGGAGTCGCCGAAGCGTGAACCGAACCACACCGCGCTCGCGACGAGGAGTCCGATCAGGAGCCCCCCGGCCGGGAACCAGACCGCCGCGCGCGACAGCTCCTCCGGTTCGAAGTCCTCCAACTCCGCCGGGTCGAGCATGCCCCCGCTCTCCTCCATGAACGCTTGCATGGTGGCCATGGGATCCGAACGCAGGACTTCCAAGCCGAGGGCGGCGACCTTCCCCGACGCGTCCGCCTGGATATGCAACAACACCTGCATCACCTGTGGTTGGCTGAGGATCGACATGTGGGCCATGGGACCCTCCGGTTCGGACACGGGCCTCCCCACTAGGGAGAGGTCGAGGCGCGCACTGAATTGGGTCATGCCCTCGAATTCCTCGATCTTGCTCGGGCTACTCTTCCACAATGTTGCTTTGCGAGCCTTCTCGAGCAGGTGCGGCACGTGCATGGCGGACAAGACATCCCCGGCCAGGGTGTCTGTGTCCAGAGCCTTCCCCGCGCGGTTCGTGGATCGCTTGATGTACTTGTCCTCATGACGGAACACCGCACAACCCGGGAGGACTGACTCGGACACACAGAGGAGGTCCCCATCGGCGGTCCGCACCAGTTCAACGGCCCCCTTGAAGGGAGTGCGCGCACCGCCGGGCCCGGCAGCACCGAGAATCAAACCTATCGAGGGGCCCGAGCGGTTCGCCTCGCGGACACCCACCTTGCCCGTGAATCGCCAGGCCCCCTTGGAGAGGCTCTCGATGGCTTTGATGGCCCCTGCGCGCGCATCGGCGGCAGGATCCGGGTCCTGCGCCACTAGCGAACCGGCGACGGCGGTAACAACGGAAATCACAAAAATAGCGCTGCGCATGAATCTGCTCCTGACAGGTCGGGGGGCGACAGGGTAACAACCGCGGTCAGCCCCCCAGATGCCCACCAGTACGACAGCGGCTTCGAACCGCTCCACTGCCAATGACAAACGGCCGCGCTCGCAACAGCGAGCACGGCCGCGTCTTCCGTCGAGTGGGCGATATTGGATTCGAACCAACGACTTCCGCTGTGTGAGAACGGCGCTCTAACCAGCTGAGCTAATCGCCCTGGGAGCGTGGTTCTACGTGCGGTCGGACAGGAGGTCAAGGAGGCCAAAATCGTCAGAATCCTGGCAGTGTTGAGGGAGAACGAAGCCGGATCCGCCTATCATGTGATCCGCGTGACGAAGCGCACCTAACGAAGCGCACCTGACGAAAGGAACACCGTGAACCGACTCCTCAACTCCCTCATCATCGCGCTCCTGCTGACGAGCGCCCTCGTCGCCCAGGAAACCAAGCTGGGTGATTTTGTCGTCGTGAGCCAACTCCCCCGCCTCGCCGTCGAGAACCAGGGGCGGACCGGCACCTGCTGGTGCTTCGCCACCACCTCGTTCCTCGAATCCGAGCTACAGCGCATCCACGGGAAGGCCTACGACCTGTCCGAGATGTTCACTGTGCGAAACACCACGATCGAGAAGGCGAAGCGTTACGTCGAAGCGGGCGGCAAGGCCGTGTTCGGAGAAGGCGGTCTCTCCCACGACGTGATCGCCATGATCCGGGAGCACGGGATCGTCCCGCAGGACGCCTACACAGGGCTACCAGAAGGCAAGCGCCGGCACTCCCATGGCGGGATGTTCCGCAAGGTGAAGGGCGCCATCAAAGAGTTCGTCAATGAGAACGGACGTCGCTTCAAGAAGAGAGAGGCCGGGGCGGTCGCGGCCGTCGTCGATGCTCATCTCGGCGCGGCCCCGACGGAGATCACTGTCGGCGGCAAGAAGATGACGCCACAGCAATATGCGACCGACGTCTTGAAGATCCCCTTGAACGACTACGTCGAGGTCATGTCCTACAGCTACGCCCCGTTCCACCAGAAGGCCACGCTGACCGTCCGGGACAACTGGATGAAGTACGACGGTTACCTGAACGTCCCCATCGACGAGTTCATGAAAACGTTCAACAACGCCCTGCAGAAGGGTTATTCGGTGGCGGTGGATATCGACGTGAGCGAGAAGACCTACCGGGCCGGGGACGGCATCGGCACCCTCACCGATGACCTGGAAAAAAAGGGCGCGGTCACCCAGGAGGTCCGCGACGCCATGTTCAAGGACAAGCGCACCACCGACGACCATCTCCTGCACATCGTCGGCGTCGCGCGGGACGAGGCGGGCAAGCGCTTCTACCTCACGAAAGACTCATGGGGCGCGAACCACGGCAAGCTCAACGGCTACCGGATGCTGTCCGAGAACTACATCCGCGCCAAGGTCCTGGCCTTCATGATCCACAAGGACGCCCTGCTCAAGCGGCAATAGGGCCGCCCCATCGAAGCTACTGCAGCAGTTCGGCCACCGTGTCGCGCTCACCCACGAGCTCGTCGTTGGTGAGGCCCAGCTTCTCCTGGGCGAACGCGTTCTGCGGCATGTCGCCGATCACCTCGTAGGTCCCGTTCCCCGTGGTGCGCACGGGGACGCTGGCCCAGACGCCCTCGGAGAAGCCGTAGCTGCCGTCGCTCTTGCAGGCGATGGAGTGCACCGTGTCTCCCGGGGTGATGAGGGCGCGGACGTGATCGATGAGGGCGTTCGCGGCGCTGGCCGCGCTGGACAGCCCCCGCGCAGCAATGATGGCGGCGCCGCGCTTGCCGACGCTCGGGATGAACTCGGTCTCGAGCCAGGACTGGTCGGTGATCACCTCAGTCACAGGACGCCCGCCGATCCTGGCGTTGAAGAAGTCGGGATACATGGTCGGGCTGTGGTTGCCGTAGATGATGATGCCCTCGACGTCGGTGACCGGAACACCCGCCTTCTTCGCCAGCTGGGGCGCCGCGCGGGGCTGGTCCAGGCGCGTCATGGCGGTGAAGTTCTCGTCGGGGATGCGCGCGCAGCGGTTGGCCGCGATCATGACGTTGCTGTTGCAGGGGTTGCCCACGACGGCGACCTTGCAGCCGTCCGCCGCGACCGCGTCGATGGCGTCGCCCTGGCCGACGAAGATCCGCCCGTTGTCTTTCAGGAGATCGGCGCGCTCCATCCCCGGTCCACGGGGCTTGCTGCCGACGAGCAGACACCAGTCCGCATCCTTGAACGCGACCATGGGGTCGTCCGACATCTCGATACCCGCGAGAAGCGGAAAGGCGCAGTCATCCAGCTCCATGGCGACGCCACCCATGGCGGCGACCACCTTCTCCACCGGGATCTCGAGCAGTTGCAGGATCACCGGCTGATCCTTACCGAACATCTCGCCGGCGGCGATACGGGGAAGCAGGCTGTAGCAGATCTGGCCGGCGGCACCGGTCACGGCAACACGAATGGGGGACGTCATGACCGGAACATACGACTGCGTCCAGGTGGACTCAAGCGAGACCGAAGAACCCCCGTGCGGTACGGGTGGTCTCCGCGACGACATCGTCGTACGGACGCCCGGCGCACGCCGCGAGGGTGCGGATGACGTGAGGCAGGTGCATGGGCTCGTTGCGCCGGGTCTTGGGCTTGGGATCCAGGTCCCGCGGCAAAAGGTAGGGGGCGTCGGTCTCCGCCATGAGACGGTCCGCTGGGACCGTCTTTGCCAGGTCCCTCAGGTGGGTTCCGCGGCGCTCGTCGCAGATCCAACCCGTGATGCCGATGTGGCAATCCAGGTCCAGGTAGGCACGGAGGGCCTCCCCGTCGCCTGTGAAGCAGTGGACGACCGCGCCGGGCAGCCGGTCGCGCCACGGACGAAGGATGTCAGCGAACCGCACCGACGCGTCCCGTTCGTGGAGGAACACGGGGAGGCCGAGCTCGGCAGCGAGGGCGAGCTGAGCATCGAACCACTGCTCCTGCACGGGCCGCGGTGAAAAGTCCCGGTTGAAATCGAGCCCGCACTCGCCGATGGCGCGAACGTGGTCCGCCGATGCCAGGGCGCGCAACGCGTCCAGGGTCATCTCGTCGCAGGTCTTGGCGTCGTGGGGATGGACCCCTGCGGTTGACCACAGGTAGCCGGGACGTGTCGCCGCGAGCTCGGAGGCCGCGCGACTACCCTCGACGCTGGTTCCGGTCACGAAAATCCCGGTCACCCCGGCATCCGCGGCGCGCGCCATGACCGCATCCAGGTCGGAGCGGAACGCGCGATTGGTCAGATTGGCGCCGATGTCGATCATGGGGCTGAGCTGCCGCGGGTGAGGATAACGGCTACGCCGCCTTGTCGGTCACTTCAGCAACGCCAGGGTATGGGTCATCAGCGCGGTGCTGTAGACCGCGCCCCCTTCCGATCCCCAAGCCCCGACGGGGCGGAAGCCCCCAGCGTGGTCTCCCTCAGCCACCTGGTGTTGGAGGAGTTCGTGCGTCAGGCGACGCCGCCAGACCTCCCAGGGGGGACCGCCGAGCACCTTCAGCGTTCGCGTTCCCCAGTACCAGTAGATCATGTCGACGGACCCGGTCGCGTCCCAGGTGGGAAGACACTCGGAGAAGAGTTCGGCCCCCGCACGGGTGATGAAGGCGTCGGTGGTCTCCGGCTTCAACGTGAGGCGGCACCACATGGCCGCCGCGGTCAGGGCCTCGGACGCCTCCGCGGGGAAGCTCAGGCGGCGACCCTGGGCGCGCACCGGTCGCTCGCCACGCTTGATGTAACCGGTGCGGCCGGTCTCCTGGTCCGTGAGGGCGTCCAGGTAATCGAGCGCATATTTGAGGCTGCTCACGGTCACCTCAAGGTCGGCGGCCTTCGCGGCGACGAGGGCAGCGAGCATCCAGCTGGTGACGTGGGAGTCGTTGTCACCCGGCCGCACGCCATAGCGCCAGGCCCGATACGGATTCTGCGCGTCCAGAATGAACCGCGTCGCCTTGCGGGCGGCGGTCTTCAGCCAGGTGGCCCCCGTGCGTCCATACGCCTTGATGATCGCCTGGGCCGCTACCGCATGGCCGTAAGAGAACTGGGAGTCGGCCCGCAAGCCGATGCCGCCCTCCCCATCCTGCTGGGCCACGAGCCACTTCAAACCGGACTGGATGGCCTCCGCGTACGACCCCTTCGTCTCTGCGCCATGACCCGACGCATCGAGGGCGAGGAGAACGAGGCCGGTGACACCGACGTCCTGGGTGCCGTGCCCCTTCAGCATGCCATCGACGCCGACATGGACAAATCCGTCCGCGTCCCATCGGCCGTCCTGCGACTGGGATCGCAGCAGCCACGCGAGACCGAGATCCACGGCCCGCTGAACGGCTGGTTGATCCGCGGCCCCCTGGCCAGGAGCTGGTTGGCCGGACGGCGGCGTCGTTGCCGGATCGGAGGGAGGCTCCTCGTGGTCGATGTAGGAACGTGACAAGGATCGGATCGTGCGCAGGCTCACGTATCCGTCGAACACCGCCGCCAATTCGTTCGCGTCAATGAGCTGCAGCACGCTGTGGAGGACAACAAACGGCACGCGCGGATTCGCGATGACCTTGATCTGTGCGTCCGGGTCGTCCTTGCGAATCGCTCCCATCTTCTCCCGGAATCGGAAACCGAGCAGCCGGGGCTCGTAGTCGAACTTGGCGGCGTCCGCGTTGGTGGGATGGAGGCGATACCCGTTGATCGTCCCCAGGGGGCGGGTGTAGGTCCCCAACTGGAGCACCACCGGACGGGTGGTGGGCGGGTGAGGTTCCTGCGCGAAGATCCGTAGCAACAACTCCACGCAACGCGACCGCGTGCCGTCCGCCTTGTTCCGGATCGTGCGCGAGACGGCCACCGGCGTACGGGTGTTCTTGTCCAGCAGGCCGATGCGAACATCCTGGATGAGGGGACTCGCCTGGACCTGGTCGGGGAGCCCTCGCCACGGCAGAACCCACGCAGCCTGTACGACGGCCTGAACCCACGCTGCGTCCTGGTGGGGAGAGCAACGGATCACGAGCATGCGGTTGGAGGGGTGCTGGGTCTTCGGATACCGCGGGGACGGGGGCAGGACGACGGACGCATCCCGGTCCTGGTTTTCCTCCTCGGCCGGCGCCGCGACCACGCGCATCCACCCCTGGAGCTGCTCGATGGACGTGGGCCGCTTCCCCCGAAAGAGAATGGGGAGGCCCGTGCCCCCAAGGCGGCGATCCTCGGCGTCGAGGATCTCCACTACCAACGGGTCGAGGTCGCCAATCTGGGCCGGCAACGCCGCGACCGCCACGAGCAGGATCAGCAGAGCGCGACATCCAATCATCCAGGTTCCTCCAAACACCGGGGCGGCGCGGACCCCGTTTCTGATTCTCTCTGACGGAGCGAGGGAACGCGCGGTTCAGTTCAGGAAATCGGAAACGCACGGGGGACACCGCATCGGTGTCCCAGGCCCCCTGTAGATTCCACCCCCGACCCCATCAAGGGGCGGGGGCGGTGGCGTCCTCCTCCCCTGGACCGTCGGGTGCCGCCTCTAAGCCGGTTCCGGTGGCCGTGACTCCTCCGCCTCGGCGATCTGGCGCAGCTTGAATTTCTGCACCTTCCCAGACGCCGTCAGCGGGAACCCCTCGACGAACATCCACTGCCGCGGGTGCTTGTAGGTCGCGAGCCTCGACGCGAGCCACTCCGTCAACGCAGCGGCATCCGCGTGACCTCCGGGGCGGAGCACTACCGCCGCGGCCACCTCCTCACCGAGGCGCTCGTCATCGACGCCGAACACGGCCGCATCCGCCACGTCCTCGTGTGTCCGCAACGCGTCCTCCACCTCCCCCGGGAACACGTTTTCGCCACCGCGAATCACCAGCTCCTTGATCCGTCCCGCGATGTGCAACGCACCGACCTCATCGATGAAGCCCAGGTCTCCCGTCCGCAACCAACCCTCTTCTGTGATGACCGCCGCTGTGGCCTCGGGATCGTCGAAGTAGCCCAACATGACGTTCGGACCGTGGACGAGGACCTCTCCCGTATCGCCGGCCCCTAGTTCTTCATCCGTCGCCGGATCTACGATCCGCAGACGCACACCCGCGAACGGGATGCCCACGGATCCGAGCCGCTGCTCGATCGGTGCGTCGTGATTGGAAATCGTCACGCCGGGGGACGCCTCGGTCAGGCCATACGCAGCCAGGGCGCCGCCGACTCCCAGATCGTCGTGGATACGGCGCATGAGGGGCTCGGGACACATGGAGCCGGCCACGATCCCGGATCGCAAAGACGACAGGTCGCGCGTGGCCACGTCTGGATGCGCCAGCAGCGCCTGGAACATGGCCGGCACGCCATGGATCAGCGTCACGCGCTCGGCTTCTATGGCCTCGAGGACGGCACCAGGATCGAACCGCTGGAGCGCGACGATGGGCGTCGGATGGGTGGTGGCCCCGAGCACCACCACGGAGCAACCGAAGCAGTGAAACAGCGGCACCATGAGCATCATGACATCGCCGTCAACCATCCCCCCTGTGACCGCACCTGCGTACGCGTTCTCCACCAGGTTCCTGTGCGAGAGCACGACCCCCTTGGGAAATCCGGTCGTGCCCGACGTGTATTGGATATTGGCCGGTGCGTCCAGCGGTGTGTTCGCACATCGCTGGTGCACGGCGCTCGCGGCCACCGCCTCCCCTTCGGCGACCAGTTGATCGACCGAGATCATCCCGCCACGGGGCGTCCCCTCCATGACGGCCACGTGTGCGAGCCTGTCGAGGCTGCCGGCCGCGAGCAGCCCGGCCAGCACGTCGAGGTACTCCTCCCCCTCTCGACCCGGGGAACAAACCACCATGCGGGTCCTGCTCTGCCCGAGCAGATAGGTGATCTCGGGAGCAGTCAGGGCCGTGTTGGCGGTGACGAGCACCCCGCCTACCCGGGCGATGGCGAACTGGAACGGGACCCAGTCCGGCCGATTGTCCGCCCAGACGCAGACGTGGTCTCCGGGCTCGATCCCGATGGCGAGCAGGCCCCTGGCAAGCGCCAGGCTACGCGCGTCGAGGTCGGCATACGTCCATCGCAACCCACGCTGCGGGTACACGAGCGCCTCACGGTCACCGTGGGTGGCCCCGAGACGCTCGATCAGCATTCCCTGGGTGACGTCGTGGATCGGTTCCATGAGATGGTATGGCTCGAAAGCGCCAGTAAGATAGACGCGGCATGAGAGTAACCGAGACCGACCTGCCCGGCGTCCTCATCATCGAGCCTTCCGTGCACGGTGACCACCGCGGGTTCTTCCTCGAAAGTTGGCATCGCGATCGTTACGCCGAACACGGCATCGACCTGCCGTTCGTGCAGGACAACCACTCGAAATCGGGCAAGGGGATCCTCCGGGGCCTGCACGCCCAGCTCGGCGCAAACGCGCAGGGCAAGCTCATCCGGGTCGTCTCCGGCGCGGTCTACGACGCGGCGGTCGATATCCGTGTCGGGTCACCGACATTCGGACGCTATGCCGCTACCGAGCTCACCGCCGAGAACCACATCCAGCTCTGGGTGCCCCCCGGTTTCGCCCACGGGTTCTGCGTGCTGAGTGAAGCGGCCGAGGTCGAGTACAAATGCACGGAGTTCTATGACCCCACCGCGGAGTTGAGCATCAAGTGGGATGACCCGGCCATCGGCATCCCCTGGCCCATCACCGACCCCGTCCTCTCTGACAAGGACCGGGGAGCCCTCCCCCTCGCGGACACCCAGGATCGCCTCCCCCTGTTCGACGGCTGAACTCGGGTCATCGGCGGCTATGATGAGGTCATGGTTCGACTGAGCCGCATCTACACGAAGACGGGTGACGACGGCACCACCGCCCTCGGCGACGGTGAAAGGGTCGAGAAGCACCACGTCCGCATTCAGTCGTACGGCACCGTCGATGAGCTGTCGGCCGTTCTCGGCCTGCTCCTCACCGAGGGCATCGACGCCCCGCTTCACGAACGGGTACGCGCGATTCAGAACGACCTGTTCGATGTCGGCTCCGACCTGAGCGTGCCCGGCGAAGCCGGTGACCGCCTGCGCATCACCGACGGCTACACGACGCGACTCGAGGGTTGGATCGACGAGGCCAACGCCGACCTCGAACCGCTCAACTCATTCGTCCTCCCCGGAGGAACCCGGGTGGCCGCGTGGCTCCATCTCGGCCGCACGGTGTGCCGGCGCGCCGAACGGCTGGTCACAGAGCTCGCGCGGATAGAACCGGACCAGGTCAACGCCGCGGTCGTCCGCTACCTCAACCGCCTCTCCGACCTGCGGTTCGTCTGGGCTCGCGCGACCAACGACGACGGCAACGGCGACG
>JABSRK010000136.1 GCA_013213915.1 Planctomycetota bacterium | reverse complement strand
AGGTGGAGTTTCTTCCTCTGTCGCCGGACAAACACCTGGCGCCCGAAGATTTGGTCGTGCTCGTCGGTCAGGATCGCCTGAAGGACGGCGACCTCGTGCGGATCGAAAGCGCGGACAGCGCGCCACCCATCAAGCTCACACCGACAGACACCGATGGCAGCACCCGGACCAACGGCAAGGACTAGTTCGGGGGAAAACCCATGAGCGGTGAGGCCCACTCCGGACTCCTCGGAATCGTCGTCCGGCGCCCCGTCGCGGTCCTGATGGTCGTCCTCGCGGTGGCGACATTCGGCCTGGTAAGTCTGCAGAAGCTCCCGGTCACGCTGCTGCCGGAGATCGCCTACCCGACACTCACGGTCCGCACCGAGTACGAGGGCGCGGCGCCCGCCGAGGTCGAGAAGCTGGTCACCCGACCGCTCGAGGAGAACCTGTCGGTCATCAGCAACCTGGTCGGATTCCGGAGCATCTCTCGCGCCGGCGTGTCCGACGTCATCCTCGAGTTCGAGTGGGACACTTCGATGGCCTTCGCCACACAGGATGTCCGCGAGAAGGTCGACCAGGTAAAGGCCCGGCTGCCCCAGGGAACCGATCACCCGCTCATTCTCCGCTACGACCCGACGCTCGACCCGATCATGCGCTTCGCGCTGTATCCGGCCGAACGGTCAGAGATCGACCTGTTCGAGCTGCGCCGCGTCGCGGACGAGGAGATTCGCCGTCAGCTCGAGAGCCTCCCGGGGGTCGCCGCCGTCCGTGTCCGCGGCGGCTACGAAGAGGAATGGCGCATCGAGTTGCAGGAGGACCGGCTCAAGATCCGCCGCGTCTCTGCCGCCGAAGTGACGACGCGCGTCGGGATGGAGAACGCCAACGTCGCGGGTGGCGTGTTGCGCGACGGCGATCGCGAGAGCATCGTCCGCACGCTCGGCGAGATCCGAACACTCAAGGAACTCGAGGAGCTCGTCATCGCGGTGCGTGGCGGCGAACCCGTCCGTGTACGCGACGTCGGCCAGGTCCTCCGCGGCCACAAGGAACGCGACGTCATCACGCGGATCGCAGGTCGCGAGTCGGTCGAAATCGAAATCTTCAAGGAGGCGGGCGCCAACGTCGTCGACGTCGCCCACGCCGTGAAGACACGGGTGTTCGGCAAGCACTGGGGAAAGACCCTCGTCAACGGCGAGTACGACGTCACCCGAGAGCCCGTAGAGAAACCCGACGACGGCGAGCGCCGTGAACGCAACGAACGCCGCGATCGGGGATCCCGCGGCGAGAGCGACAGCAAGAACATCTTCAGCGGCAAGGGCAAGGCGCTGGCCGCAGTACTCCTGGACGGCGGCATCCGGCCGCGACTGCTCTCTGACCAATCGGTTTTCATCGAGGGGAGCATAGAAGAGGTGCGCGACGCTGCGCTGATCGGCGCCGTCCTCGCTGTCATCGTGCTGTTCGCGTTCCTGAGGCGCCTCTCCCCCACGGCCATCATCAGCGTGGCGATCCCCATCTCGGTGATCGCCACGTTCGCACCGCTCTTCCTCGCTGGTGTGACCCTGAACATCATGTCCCTTGGTGGTCTCGCCCTCGGGATCGGCATGCTCGTCGACTCTGCCATCGTCGTCCTCGAGTCGATCAGCCGTCGCCGCGAGAACGGCGAGGGTGTCCTCGACGCCGCCGTTCTCGGGACCCGAGAGGTCGGGCTCGCGGTGCTCGCATCCACCCTGACGACGGTCGCGGTCTTCTTGCCCATGGTGTTCGTCGAGGGGATCGCCGGCGAGTTCTTCCGAGATCAGGCGCTCGCTGTCGTGTTCAGCCTGCTCGCAGCACTCATCGCCGCCCTGTTCTTCATCCCCATGCTCGCGAGCCGACAATTCAAGCTCGCCGGAGCCTCGCGGAGTGACCAGGCCAAGCTGATCCGGCAACTTTCCCCCACGTCGTTTGGTCAGTACGTCTCGATACGACGCATTCGTGCGTTCGCCACCGACAGACGGCTCGGGAAACACCGCTTCGCGGCCCTGTGGGGTATGGCCTTCGAGGGAGTGGTCCGGATACCGCTCGAGCTTGCCGCACGGGTCACCCTCATGCCCCTCCTCGGCGGCCTGTTCATCCTCTTCGTCCTGGTGCTCTCCGTCGCCAAGCTCCTCGGGTGGGTTCTGGCGCCGGCCCTCTGGGTCTTCGACAAGTCATACGCCTGGATCGAGTTCGCCTACAAGGTCTTGCTGCGCGGTGCGCTTCGGGTCCGCGTTCCGGTCCTCGCACTCGCCGCGGCCCTCACCTGGCTCGCATGGACCCGGATCGACAACCTTGGCGTCGAACTCGTACCGAAGGTCCACCAGGGTGAGTTCACTGTCGAATCGCAACTCGATGTGGGGACGCCCGTCGAGGAGACCGACCGCGTTTCCTCCGCCGTCGCCGATCTGATCCGTGACGCATTGAAAGACGCTGGCATCGGACTTGTCGGCCTCTCCACGTCGGCAGGAGTGCCTCGAGACGTCATCGCCAAGGCCGGCGACGGCAAGCACAGTTCGAAGGTGCTGGTCCGACTCGAGGCCGAAGGCGACCTCGCACACCTGGAGGAGCGCGCCAAGACGGCGATTCGCGCGAGCTTCTCCCAGGTGGCGGGCGCCAAGCCACCCATCTTCGTCACTCCATCGATCTTCACCACCAAGACCAGCCTCGAAGTCGAGGTCATCGGGCCCGTGCTCGACGACATCCGATTCGTCGCCGACCTGCTCGAGGCGGAGATGGGGAAGATCCCCGGCCTGACGGATATCCAGAGCACCAACCGCGCCGGCTACCCCGAGCTCGTCATCCGCCCCGATCGCAACCAGCTCACCCTGTACAACCTGAACGCCGGCAGCGTCGCGAATCTGATCCGCGACAAGGTCCAGGGCGCCGTGAGCACGCGCGTCTCCCGTGGCGATCGGAAGATCGACGTGATCGTGCGGACGCCCAGGGAGGAGGTGTCGGGGCCCGAGGACATCCTCAATCTGCGCGTGAACGACGACGCCAACGACCCCATCCCCCTGCGAACCGTCGCCGACTTGCAGCAGCGGCCGGGACCGGCCGAGATCCGTCGTGTTGGAGGGGAACGAGCCGTGATCCTCTCGTCGGACGTGAATGACCTCGACCTGTCCGGCGCCGCCGCGCGAATCGAGGAGGCCCTGGGTCGGCTGCAAGCCGAACACACAGGCGTGTTTCGTGAGGTTTCCGTCCGCGTCGCGGGCCAACGCGAAGAGTCCGAGCGCAGCATGCGCTCGATGTTGTACGCGGGGCTCATCGCGACCTTTCTCGTGTACATCGTCATGGCCTCCCAGTTCGAGTCGCTCATCCACCCGCTCGTGATCCTGTTCACGATTCCCCTGGCGCTGGTCGGTGTCGTGTTCGTCCTCGAAGCGCTCGCGGTCAAGATCAGCATCGTGGTGTTGATCGGAGTGATCCTGCTGGTGGGGATCGTCGTGAACAACGCCATCGTGCTCGTCGACGCCGTCAACCAGCGACGCCGCAGTGGCATGGACCGTGACGACGCCCTCCAGGCCGCCGGCCGGCTACGCCTGCGGCCCATCCTCATGACCACGACCACCACCGTCCTCGGGCTCATGCCGCTCGCGGTGGGGCTCGGCGAGGGCGCCGAGATCCGTACGCCCATGGCTATCACCGTCATCGCCGGACTGACGGCCAGCACGGTCTTGACGCTCGTGGTCATCCCGGTCGTGTACTCGCTCGTCTCGCGCAAGGGCCCGTTGGCGGAGCCCGGAGCGGCGCCATGAACCCGGGTGCGTTCATCGCATTCACTCTCGGCCGCCGCGTCACCGTGCTCATGCTCTCGGCCGCGGTGGTCCTCGTAGGGCTGATCTCCTACTTCCTCATTCCCCTCGAGCTCGCGCCCAAGGGATTCCAGAACGAGTCCGTCTCCGTCTGGGTGCCCGTCAATTCCAGCAACCCCGCTGAGGTCCAGGAGCAGGTCATCCGGCCGGCCGAGGAGCTCATTCGGACGATCCCCGGTATCACGCGCATCGCCAGCCGTGCGAGCGCGAACCGGGCCAGCCTCTACGTGCAATTCAGCCGGGACGTGGACCTCGATCTGGCCGTCGCCGAGCTCCGCGACCGGATGGAACGCGCGCGACCGGTCTGGCCGGCGGACGTCCGCCAGTACTTCATCCGCCGGTTCAACCTGGACACGGACCTGCCCGTCGCCCCCTTCGCCCTCGACCTGAACTCGGGGTACTCCGATGAGATCGGGTTCCTCGTCGAAGAGAACGTGATCAAGCGGCTCGAGGCGCTGCCTGGCATCGCTCAGGTCACGTGCTGGGGGCTGCTGCAGGACCAGGTCCGCATCTTCGTCGACCGCGAAAAGGCGGAGGCGATGGGGATCTCGATCTACCAGCTGACGCAGACACTCACGCAGAGCAACGTCGAGCTGTCGGGTGGCGAGATCGAGGACGGCGAGACCCGCTTTGTCCTGCGCACCGACGCGCGCTTCCGAACGCTGGAAGAAATCCGCGCGTTCCCCGTCAACAAGGACGGACTGCGACTGGGCGAGATCGCCCGCGTCGAGCCGATGAAGGCGGTTCGCGACAGCATGTCCTTGTCGGGCAACCGCCACAGCCTGTGGTGCCAGGTGTTCAAGGAATCCTCTGCGAACGCAGTCCAGGTCTCTGAGAGCATCAGTGGTTTCCTCGACGAGTTGTCGCAAGACGACCGACTCAGCCAGCTGGGAGTGACCGTCCGGCCGTACCCGGACATGGACATGGGCAAGATCATCACGAGCGCCCTCGATACCCTGCGCCGGACAGCGGTCGTGGGCGCCATCCTCGCCGTGATTGTCCTGTTCTTCTTCCTTCGTCGGCTGTCACCGACGCTGATCATCACGACAGGCATCCCCCTCAGCCTGCTCATGACCCTGGCCTACCTCCACTTCAGTGGCGGGACGCTCAACATCCTCAGCATGCTCGGGATCACCGTCTCCATCGGCATGCTCATCGATAACTCCATCGTCGTGGTGGAGAACATCTTCCGCCACCGGGAGCTGGGGGTGCCGCCCCTGGAGGCAGCGCGAAAGGGCGCCTCCGAGGTCGCCCTCGCCATCACCCTGAGCACGCTGACGACCGTCGCCGCCTTCCTCCCGATCATCTTCATGTCGGGGGACGAACGACTGTCGTTCTTCACCTCGGCCATCGGCCTGCCGCTGTGCGCCGCGGTGCTCTCGAGCCTCCTGGTCGCCCTGGTTTTCATCCCCCTGAGCACCATCGTTCTTTCGCCGACACGCATCAAATCAGCGAGCGCGGGTAACGGGTGGCGCCGGTCCCGCCTCGTGGAGGGCGCCCGCACCCTCTACGGGCATTCGCTGAATGCCGCTCTCGGCTCACGGTTGATCGTGCTGATGGTGGTCGTCACCGTGGTCTGGGGCGTCACCCAATCAGCCTGGGAGCAACTTCCCAAGGTCGACATGATGAGCGACCACGGCGGGCGCATCAGCATGAGCGTGCGCCTCGGGCGCAACTTCAGCCTGCGCGATGCCTACGACGAGATGAAGTCCCTCGGGTCGTGGCTCGAAGAGAACCAGGATCGATACGGGATCAAGCACTTCTGGTGCCGCTTCAACAAGCGGCGCGGGCGCATGTCCGTGGTGCTCAACGAGCAGGACATGGCGTGGACCAAGAAGGTCGCAAAGCGTCTGAAAGACGAGGTCCCGGAGCGTCCAGGAGTGCGCCTGCGATTCAGCATCGACGACGGGAACACTGAGGACCGCGGCAAGCTGGTCCTGGACATCCACGGCCCGGACGCCCGCGAACTGAATCGGATCAGCGAGGAGATCGTCGACCTCCTCGAGCCGGTGGAGGGCATCCTCGCGGTGACGAGCAACGTGGAAGAAGGCGAGCAGGAGATCCACATCGTCCCGGACCGCGAGCAGGCGGCCCGCTACGACGTCGACCCGCGCACCTTGCGCGGTACGCTCGAGTACGGCCTCCGTGGCTGGCGGTTTTCAGATCTGGTGATGGACGAACGCGAAATCCCGCTCATCATCGAGTACGAAGGGTCAGAAGAGCGGAACCTGCCCGAGCTCAAGGAGCTCCGTATTCCCACGGGCACGGGCAGCCAGGTCCCCTTGTCTTCCGTCGCAGACGTGAAGGTGGCGCCGGGATTCGGCGAGATCCGGCGGGTCGACGGCAAGGTCACCACGCGCCTCACCCTCGAGGTCGACGGTGACAACTCGGACGCCGTTCTCCCGTCCGTGCGCAGCCGCCTCGCCTCCTACAACCTCCCCGATGGGTACTCCTTCCAGGAACCACGCAAGGACGAACTGGACGAGGCGATGGATGAAATGAACGCCGCGGTCCTCCTCGCCGTGGTGTTCGTCTTCCTGCTCATGGGCGTGTTGTTCGAGTCGTTCATCCTCCCCCTCGCCGTGCTGGTGGCCGTGCCGTTCTCCTGGGCCGGCGCCATCTGGGGCCTCGCGATCACCGACACGCCCTTCGACTTCGTCGGCGCCATCGGCGTGATCGTGCTCGTCGGCATCGTCGTCAACAACGGCATCGTCCTCATTGACTGCGCCCACCGCTTCATCAAGGACGGCATGAAGCGACGGAACGCGCTCGTCGAGGCCGGACGCACGCGCTTCCGCCCCATCCTCATGACCGCCGCCACGACCGTCGTCGGCCTCCTTCCAATGGCGCTGTCCGACGGCGGCGGCTCGCAGATCTCCTACAAGGCGCTCTCCCGCGCCCTCATCGGCGGGCTTCTCATCTCAACGTTCTTCACGCTCTTCTTCGTGCCGATCCTCTACACCCTATTCGACGACCTGCGCATCTGGGCCAGACGCATCGCCCGCGCGATGATGCCGCAACGACACGTGGCGACAGCCATCGACGAAGCCTGAGCCTGGGAGGAGCAACGAGACCGAGCCGGCACGCGACGTGGTAGAACGCCTCCCGAATGGCCGGCCGAAACACCGATGAGCTGCCGTCGTTGATGCGAGACCCCTCTTTCGGGGGGATGACTTCCACGCAGTTTCTCGGCGCGTTCAACGACAATTTCTTCAAGCAGATCGTCCTGCTTCTGTGCGTGGACGCCGCTACGGACGGCAGCGACCTGCAGCCCGTGGCCCTCGCACTGTTTGCCCTGCCCTTCGTCCTTTTCTCCGGGTTCGCCGGGTTCCTCTCCGACCGGATCAGCAAGCGCAACATCGTGGTGGCCTGCAAGGTGGGGGAGGTCGTCGTGATGGCCCTCGGGGTCGTGGCCTTCGCAATCGGAGAACTCGGTTTGCTGCTGGCGGTCCTCTTCTGCATGGGAGTGCAGAGCGCCTTCTTTGGACCTCCCAAGTACGGAATCATGCCGGAGATGCTGCGTTCGCGGGACCTGCCGATGGCCAACGGTACGCTGCAGATGACCACCTTCGTCGCGATCATCTTCGGCATGGCCCTGGCGGGCTACTCCAGGATGTGGTTTGGCGACGAGTTGTGGATCGTCGGGGCGGTATGCGTGGGCATCGGCTTGCTCGGAACGGGAACCTCCCTCCTCGTGCGCCGCACCGGGGTGGCGAAGCCGGGACTCGAGTTCAATCCCGCCGCGCTGCTTCTCCATCCCTCCACGCGTCGCCTCCTGCGCTCGGACCGTGTGCTGCTCGGCGTTCTCCTGGTGAACTCGCTGTTCTGGTTCATCGGCGGTTTGGTGCAGCCGGCGATCAACAGCTTCGGCAAGCAGCAGCTAGGGATGGACGACGGGCGCACCAGCACCATGGCTGCGTGCATGGGAGTCGGTATCGCCATCGGCTGCATCCTCGCCGGGCGCCTTTCCGGTCACCGCGTGCGCTTCGGCCTGGTGCGGCTGGGCGCGTGGGGCCTGCTGGGGTGCCTGGCCGCTGTCGCAGCGCTCGGCGCCAGCGACCTCTCGGTGATCGCGGTGGAGCGCAGCTGCTGGGGGGTGCTCACGCTTCTCGGCCTGTTCGGCGGTCTCTTCGTCGTGCCGCTCAACGTGATGCTCCAGTCGCGTCCTCCCAGTGACCAGAAGGGCCGCATGATCGGCGCCATGAACCTGTTCAACTGGGTCGGGATATTGTGCTCGGCGGGGTTCTTCCTCTGCGCACAAAAGGTCTTGCACAGCGCCGGCTGGAAGGAGAGCTGGACCTTCGCCGGCGCGGCCGTGATCCTCCTCCCCGTCGCGCTCTTCTATCGGCCCGCCGAGGCCCGCCTGGAGTAGAACTCAAAGGCCCAGCGCCGATCCTCTTCGCTGAGGAACTCCCGGGATGGGGACCGCCTCCCCCCTCCTGGGTGCGCGAACTACCGACGGCTAGGGCAGCCTGCTAATCTTCCGAACCCTGCTCTTTCTCAGCACGCGCCCGACCATGACCGACGTCTCAAGAGGTTCCCTCGACGGCAGCGATCTCAAGATCGCGGTGATCCAGTCGCGGTTCAACGAGTCCGTGACCGAGTCCCTCCTCCAGGGTGCGCTCGAGGCGCTGGAGGAAATGGGCGTGGGCAAAGAGCGCATGCAGGCCTGCTCGGTCCCGGGTGCCGTCGAACTCCCTTTGGTCGCGAAGCGGCTCGCCGCGTCCGGCGCCTTCGACGCCATCGTCGTGGTAGGCGCGGTGATCCGCGGTGAGACATCGCACTACGACCACGTATGCAGCATGGCCGCGGATGGCTGTCGCCAGGCCTCCCTCGACACGGGGGTTCCCATCGCATTCGGCGTGCTGACATGCGACACGGCGGACCAGGCGTTCGCCCGATGCGCGCCGGGCAAGGCGAACAAGGGGCGGGAGGCCGCCTGCGTCGCCGTTGAGTTGGCCAACCTCCTCCGAGAAAAAAAAGCGTGAGCGAGCCCTCCAAGACCACGTCGTCGAGACCCCAAGGGGCTCACGGGAGTCGCAGCAAGGGGCGCGAACTCGCGTTGAAGTTCCTGTTCGGCACCGATCTGCGTGGGCGGAGTGACATGGAAGTCCTGGACGACTTCGTCGTCCATCAGGATGCGAGGGGTCCATCAGTGGACTTCGCACGGGCCCTGATCGCCGGAATCCTCGAAACGTGGGAACGCCTCAACAGCGTGATCGGGGCCATGGCGAAGAACTGGGCCCTTCGCCGCATGGCCACGACCGATCGGAACATCCTGAGACTGGGCTGCTACGAACTTCTCTGCAAACCCGAGACCCCGGCTGGTGTCGTGATCAACGAGGCCGTGGAGCTCGCGAAGAAATACGGCACGTCCAACTCAGGCGCGTTCGTCAATGGAATCCTCGACCGCGTCCGCATCCGGCGCGACGG
>JABSRK010000135.1 GCA_013213915.1 Planctomycetota bacterium | reverse complement strand
CTCGACCTGAACTTCGCGACGTCGGCCGCCGGCGAGCTCCGCATCGAGATCCAGGACGCGGACGGACAGCCCATCCCCGGGTTCGCGTTGAACGAGACCCCGCCCATCATCGGCAACGAGATCTCCCGTTCGGTCGTGTTCGGCAAGGGCGCCCGGCTCGGGTCCCTGCAGGGCCGGACGGTGCGGCTGCGCTTCGTCCTCAAGGACGCCCACCTGTTCGCCCTTCGCTTCCGCTAGGGAAAAACAGACCACCCCCATGCATAGGATCGCGTCTTCATTCTAAACCCGTCCCACAGGTGGTAGAAAACCGTGATGAGCCTTCGGGAACTCCTGGTCTGTCCGGTGACGCGAGAGCCGCTGCAGCAAGAGGGTTCGGCCCTGCGGACGGCTGGCGGCCGGACCTACGAGCTCAGGGGCGGCGTGCCGATCCTGCTGCCGGACGACGAACCCCTGGTCGTGCACGAGACCGAGCTCATGGTGCGGGAGGGGTACCAGGACATCGTTCAATTCATGATCGACTCCTTGCCCCGGGACCGGATCGTCCTCGATGTCGGGTCGGGAAACCGGGACGTTGACGACCCGCGCATCGTGCGCATCGACCCGTGCCTGTCACCGCACGTAGACGTCGTCGGGGATGTCCATGCGCTGCCCCTGCCTGACGAGAGCATCGATCTCGTGCACGCGTCGGCGGTGTTCGAACACTTGAAGCAACCGTTCGTGGCGGCGCAGGAGATCTGGCGGGTGCTGCGGCCGGGCGGCTACGTGATGGCCGACTGCAACTTCGTTTATCCGTTCCACGGGTATCCAGCTGTCTTCTTCAACGCCTCGGCGGAGGGCATGCGGCAACTCTTCGCGCAGTTCACCGAGCTGCACTTGATGGTGGCGCCGTGGCAGATGCCGTCGTTCGCCCTCGAGGCCGTGTGCAACGAGTACCTGCGACTGTTCAAACCGCAGACGGAGGAGGAGGACGCGTTCGTGCAGGCCATGCGTGAACTCGGACGCTTTCCCGTTCGTGCGTTCGACCAGCGATTCGATCAGGCATCGGCGCAGCGCGTTGCCGCGGGCACGACATACCTGGGCGTGAAGCAGCCTTCCGGTGGTGAGACGCTCCTCCCTGATTCCGTCCTCACCGCGTGGCACGAGAAGAAGGAGCTCCAGGAGCGGTTCCAAAACCCTGCAGCCCTCGTGGACCTCGACCGCGATACTCTCGACAATCTCTTCCGCTGGGCCGCGTCCTCGAATCGGGAGGAGTTCCCCCAAATCGCCGAGTGGCTCCTCGGGATCGTGCCTTACGACAAGGGCTCGTTTGCGGACGCCTCCGACTAGGAATCGGAGAGAGCGCGCAAACGGGGCACGCTTCGCTGGTTGGCACCGGCTACCACGAATCCGATTTTCGCGCCTCGGCCTGCTTGGGCAATAAGAAGGCCGGTACGGCATACGCCGCACCGGCCTTCTTCGTTCCGGCTCCCCAGAGGGAGGCGGGAGGATCAAGCTAGTTGATCGCGATGCTCGAACCGTCCGCCGCCGGGAAGAGGATGTTCGAGTACGTGCTGCCAGCGCCGGAGATCATGCCGGCAGCCGCGTCCACCCACATATCCGTCGCCGCACCGGCGCCAGCGCCACCGCCCGCAAAGAGGGCGGCGAAGTCGGCTTGACCGGGGTCGGTGCCGAGCGAGCCGTTCGAGGCGCCCAGGCACTGCGTGGTGCCGCCCCAGGTGCCGTCTTCGGTCATGCCGGTGATGCTTGCGCCCGCCGAGGCCGAAACCTCTACGGCGTAGCTGATGACACCGAGGCCGCCGGTGCCCCACTCGGCCACGTCGGTGTAGTCGACGCGGAAGCCGTCGGAGAGTCCGTTGAAGGTGACGGTGCCGTAGACGTTCGGCTGGAGGTCCGCTGCCCAGCCGATGCGGGGCATGCTGGACGCCCATTCACCGTAGGTCGCGGTGAAGTCGCTGCTGCCGGCGGTGAAGGTAACGTCACCGTTGGAGCCCACGTAGCAGTGGTCGTACATGGCGCCGTAGAAGTTCACGTCGGTGAAGCAGGGCCCTGACATCTGGACGTTGTCGTCGTCGCCAAGGCTGAGGACGCCGGTAAGAACTGGCCCTGCGACGCTGAGATGCGCCCGCTGGCTCATGGAGATGCCATCCGGGTCGCCGGCATCGAGGAGGGCCATCTGAAGATCGTACTCGCCCATGGGCGGCACGATCGTGATCGACAGGCTCGACGAGACGCCCAGGCCGAAGGGCTTGGGCGACAGAGGGCCGCCAGTCCAGGCGGACGCGGTTTGCGTCAGATCGAGCTCGACGCAGTCATCGATGAGGTAGGTGGTGAACAGCGCCGAAGCAACGCCGATGTCGTGCGGCGTACCTGCGCCCAGTGAGGTGCTGACGTTGAGGGTCGCGGTAGCGCCACAGGGTGAGCTCGCGTTCTTGACGCCGTTGATGTCGAGCGAGGACTCAGGCGTGTTGAGCGAACCACCCAGACCACCCTCGGTCAGGGTGTAGGCACCGGCGCCGCCGCCCCAGCCGCCGACGCGGATGAAGTACTGGGTACCCGCGGTCGCCGCGATCGAGATCGAGCTCTGGAGACCGCACGAGTCGTCGTTGCACACGACCTGGTTCAGAGCCCCGGGGGCGCCATCGTGCGCCGAGAGGACGGTGTCGTAGCCGGACCCACACAGGTCGAAGCCGATCGTCCCGGTGACTGGCGAGGTGAATTCGTACCACGCGTCGGGGCCGGAAGAGGAGCCGCAGCTTGGGTTCTCGCCACTGGCGGTCATGGTCGAGGTATCGCCGCTGACAGAGGTGCCGCCGCAGCCGGAGAGCGGGGCGGGCGTGGCCGTAGCGGACGTATCGCCCTGCGCCGGAAGGACCGCGACGCCGGCGACGAGCAGGATGAACAAGAAGCGATACATGGGGGATTCTCTCAGAGGGAAAAAGGAGAAGGCATCGCCAGTGGCCTCGCCGGAACTACCGCCGAGGGACCAATAACGACTGCTATTTGTAAGGAAGGGAGCCTCGAACAAGACTACCGCCGAGGGACCGGTAACGACTGCTATTTGTAAGGAAGGGGGACTAAAAGCAAGCAAACAGGGACGCGCCCTGAATGCCGCCTGTTTCGCCCACGATCGCGCTCGGGTCAGAAAGCGAAATATCGCCCGGTCCCGTCATCGCACGCAGTGAACAAAACGGCACGAAGAGCCAACGTACCACCCACGGGAACGCCAGCGCAAGAACCTTCGAAACCCCAGGCCCGCAATAACCGAAGTCGGCCGATGGGCGACGCTCGGGCTCCGAGCAGCCCTCAGGACCACCGACCCATCCGCGCCGCCCCTGCCGGGAACCCGCTGGCCGGATGGACGTGCAGGTGGCCCCCGAGCGGCTGGTCTTCGCCCACCAGTCCACTTCGACCAGACGCTCCAGAAACGGGCTCGGACAGTACGCCGCGCCCTCCTGCGGTAGCCTTGAGTCTGTGCGCCGCCTCCTCCCCCCCACCCTGCTCCTGCTCACCGCTTTGGTCCCAGCTCAACTCGCGCCCCAAAATCTATGGACCGGCGGCTGGGGACACTCCGGGCCAGTCGGTCAACGGGGCGCGGTTCGCGACAGCAACGGCGACCTGTTCTGCCTCGTCATCGACCGCGGCGGTGGCAGCCAGGACGCCTTGACCCTGCTGCGGTCTGCGGACGGGGGCCAGACGTGGTCCGTGTGGCTCGCGCCTTTGAACGACGCCTCGTCCGGGCTGACCGGAACCCATCGCGCGAACCAGGCCGTCATCGCCGTTGACGACCAGGACCGGCTGCACGTGAGCTGGCAGAGGGCCTGGTATCCGAGCGACTACGAGCAGTTCTATCGCAGCGTGGACCTGGCGACGGGGACCATGTCCGCGATCTTGAACCTCAACACCATGCTCGGCGTGCCGCTGACAGCCCGATCGAATGCTCAAGCGATCCACGTCGCGGCTGATGGACGCATATGGATGACGGGGCCGACAGCCAGCAACTGGCAGGAGACGCTGCTCGTCAGCAACCAGCCGTACGCAGCCGGATCGACGTTCAGCGTCGTCGGCTCCATCGCCCCGTCGGGGCAAGGGCAGAACGCGCGCATCGCGTTCGACGCGTCCGGCGTCCTGCACGCGATCTACTACGCGGGCAATCAGATACGCCATCGCTCACACGATCCCGTCGCCGGGACGTGGAGCGCCGTCTCCGTCGTCGCGCCCCACGGCGGTGGGTCCATGGCCCGCGCGTTCGACCTGCGCGCCGATGCCCTCGGCGGTGTCCACGCCATCGCCATGGTCAACACCACCCCCACGGGCGGCACCACCAATCCTGCGTTGCGCTACAGCCGTCGCGACGCGACCTCGGGCTGGAGCCCCGGGATCGACGTCGGCTCGTGGACGCAGGCACAGATCACCGATCCCAACGGCGCCCTCAGCAACATGCGCACCGCCGGCCTCGCGGTGAACGAGATCACAGGGGACGTATTCGTCGCCATGCGCGACTTCGGAAGCGCGGCGGGCGCCCTCGTCATCGTCCGCAAGGCAGCCGCCGAGGCCACGTTCCACCGGATGACGACCCTCACGGCTCCAAGCCAGGCGCGGGACGACTACCACGCACCGTTCTTCATCGGTCACGAGAACCCGGGGACCACGCTCACCGTCTCGGACCTCCAGGTGTTCTGGCGCCAGGGGCCCGCCGGCTCCCAGTTCAGCACCTGGCATGCGCAGCAACCGGGCGCACCGCTGGCGGCAGCCATCACGCTCGGGTCCGGATGCCCGGGGAGCTCAGGAACGCCGCTCGCCCTCGCCGCGCCGCCCCCCATCATGGGCGACGCGACGTGGGGCGCGCTGGTGTCCGGCGGACCGGCTGGCGGCCTGGCCTCCATCTACACCACGCCCCTACCGTCGCCGTCACCGGTCGCCGTCGGAGGTGGCTGCTCGGTCTATCTGGACCTGGGGGCCATCGTGATCTCCGCGCCGATCCTCGGACCCCTGCCCCTCGATGCCCTCGGCCAGCTCCCCATCGCCTATCCCATTCCGGCCAACCCCAGCCTCGCCGGCCTCCGCCTGACGGCCCAGGTCGTCGTCGCGGACCCGGGCGCCAACCCCATCAACCTGGTCCTCAGCAACGGCCTCGATCTGTTCTTCGGCTGGTGATCCCATACGCGCGCTCCGATCAGCCGCCGCTCAGGGGCAGATGACGAGCTCGACGGCGTTGGAGCCGACGAGTTGGCCCCAGCCGTCGATCACCCCCACCTGCACGTAAAAGGTGACCCCCACCAGGCTCTGCGACGAGGGAATCGCGGCCTGGTAGCCCCCGTGTCCAGCAGCGTCGCTCATGAAACTGACGACCTGGAAGCTCGGATGTACGAGCAGCACCGCGGCGGTACCTCCGAGTTCGACGTACCCGGGCAGAGTGGCGAAAGCCGCGTGGTGCAGCGCGTTCACCGGTCCGCCATTCACGTCGAAGGTGATGGCCGATCCCAGTGACGGCGTCCCCGACATGGTGAGAACCATGGTGTTCCCCGTGGGGTCCGCCGCCGAATAGCTGCGCACACCGCAAACACCGGCGCTATTGGATGCGCCCGGGGTCGGCACGGTGTAGGTCACCAACGGCCCGGCGCCATCGAAGAGACGCCCGCTGCTGATGTCGGCCATCTGGGGGCCGAAAGCGATGGTGTCGACGAGCGTCGACCCGTCGGGCTGGAACAGCGCGAGGTCCTCGCCCCCACCGGAGAGCTTGAAGGTGGCGTGGTAGGGACCGTCTCCTGGGTCGTTGTCGGCCCAGACGAGCAGCGTGCCCCCCGCAGCGATGATCGTCGGGGATGGAATCGCCCAGCGGGTCGGGTCGGCCAGGTTGTCGGTCAGGTACATCCCACCGACGGACACCGCTGCCGCGGTGGGATTATGGATCTCGAGCCAGTCCTCCTGCTGTCCCGCCTCGTCGGCGATGCCCGTCTCGTTGATGGCCAGGAACTCGTTGAGCACCAGGGGACCGATTCCCGGACCGGGCGCGACGAGGAAGCTGGCGGGACTGCCCTCCGCTTCACGGGGTTCGAACGTGTTCGCCCACCCTGCCGGAATCACCGACGTCGCACCGACGTAGTAGCTGACGCGGGCCCCCAAGGGCTGAGGCGGCATGGATCCGCCGAACACACCATCCCCCGCGGCGCCGTCCATGTGCAACCCGTCGTCCAGCATGGGCTGCATGGTGTAGGCCCCGAGGGTCCGGAAGTAGAGGAACACCTGCCCCACCGCCGCGACCGGGCCCTGGACATCCGCGGTCACCCAAACCACGTCCGCGGACGTGGGTTGAGACGGGGACAGCGAGAGGTTGGACACGTTCGGCGCGGGAAGGCTCACCTCCGGATGACCGAGCAGGAAATTGCGGCGGCCGTCCACAAAGACCTGCAGCCCGGCGATGGAGGACAGGAACCCGCCCGAGTAGTTCTGGGTCACGTTGGAGATGAACGCCGAGTACGGATACAGCTTCTTGGTGTCGGCAGCCACCTCCGCGTCGATCAAGGCCTGGTACTGGGCAATAATCGGCCCCAAGACGGTCCAGTCGAGCCATCGGTCCACCAGGGTCCTCACGTGGGCGAGGTAGCGTTGACGGAGGACGAAATCCCCCAGCAGCTTGTTGAGCAGAGGCCGCCCCTGATCGTTCTGGTTCCAGAACGGGCTGAGGGCGATCCGTCCGCTGACGCTGGTGAAGAACCCACCGATGGGCGACGCCGCGAACGCCTCGTTGCCGTCGTACTGCACCACGTTGACGCGCCCGTGGTCCGTGTCCTCGTAGAGGTAGTACTCCTCCCCTGAGCGGATGTAGCTGTCCGGGTCCGCGAAGACGTTCTCCAATGCCACCAGCCACAGCGCACGGTCGATGGAGAAGATCGCATCCAGGGCCAGGGGGGAGCCGTTGTTCAGGGCGTCACACGCGGCGATCAGATCAGTCCAGGGCGCCGGGTTGTTGGGAGTTTTCAGGTCGTAGTTGTTTGCGTAAGGCGCGGTCCCCGTTCCCAACCAGGTCATGGCGGACCCGTCCGAAGTCGCGCTGGACAACTCCTGGTCAGCCTTGTAGCGGTTGCCGTCGTTGTTGGCGAACCACTGGCCGATCATCTTCTTGTCGACCTGCTGCGCGTTCACGTAGACGCCCCAGTTCTCACCATTGATGACCAGCTTCACGAAGTTCGCCAGCGGCGCCGGCATGAAATCACGGCAGACCCGGAAGTAGGCGACCTCGCGGCAGAACGTGGGGTCCTGAAAGCTGTTGTTCAGGTTCAAGGTGTCGTAGCCGTACAACTCCTGGCCCGCCACGAAGGCGTCCACGGTGACGTTGAACGACTTCTTCTGGGAGCTGCCGGTCAGGGCGTAGGACGAGTTCCCCTTGAAGCGCACGCCGACGTTGGGATAGGTGACCCCGTCCACCGTGAGATCCGCGGCGACGTCGGTGGTGGTCCCGTAATTCTGGGTTAGCTGGGTCCACCAATCGGACTGGGCGAACGTCAACTCCATGGTCCGGAGCACCGTCTCGTCGTAGAGATCGGGGGTCTGGGCTGGAGACGCCGGCGACGCGATCGCCAGGATCAGCAACAAAAGGGGAAAACGCATGATGAGGCGGCCTCGTGTCCGCCCCTCGATTGAATCACGAATCGCGCCGGGCCTGCGCCCGCTTCCGCCGCACAGCCGGACGAGGCGGCCCCGAGGTGCCTCCGAGCCTTTGCGCCAAAAATTCCCAAACGACCCCCGAGGAACGGGCTACTGGCAGCTCCTACCCCATTTGATGGGCCTTCTGTACGGTCACGCCCATGTTCCGGTTCCTGTTCGGGCTTCGAGAGGACGTCACCCGCCGTGCCTATGTCAGGTGGGGCTTCGGCCTCATGGCGTTCAAGTACGCCGTGGAGTTCGGAGTCTTCACGAGTCTCCACGGGGGGCTCTACACGCCGCTCGACTTCGCGAACCCCGTGCTCTCGGATCGGCTCGACCTGGCGTCCGCGGGTCCGGAATGGCTGCCCGCCGCGTGGGCGGCGTGGACGCTGCCCTTCGCGTGGGTAGCGGTGACCATGACCGTGCGGCGTGCGTACGCAGCGGCTCTCCCGTCGGCCCTCGGCCTGTTGATCTTCGTTCCCTACCTGAACCTGTTCGTCATGCTGGCGGTGGCGCTGGCTCCGGACGTGCGGTGGAGCTGGGAGAGACGCCTGGCCCGCAACCTGGCGCGATTGCAGCAAGGCAGACCTCAGAAGCAGCAGCCGCCACTCCCCGCGGCGCCCACCGCCAAGCAGCGCCAGGCGAGAATGCACCGCGACGTGGTCACGACGGCGACCTTCGCCATCCTGGGCGGGGCCGTCGCGCTGATCGCGGGCGTGTACGGCGCCAAGTTCTATGGCGCGGCCCTGTTCATCGGCGCGCCGCTCCTGATGGGAATGACGGTCGGAATGGCGACGATGGGCCCACGCACCGGC
Source organism: Planctomycetota bacterium (assembly GCA_013213915.1). Classification (GTDB taxonomy): domain Bacteria; phylum Planctomycetota. Next base: position 804 of record JABSRK010000135.1, on the reverse strand, counting down.
GGAGGCGATTCCCTCTCCGCGCTGCTGATCCTCGGGCTCCTGTTCACCATCTTCTGGCTCGTGGGCGCGGAGGGTCTGGTCTGCCTCGCCATGGCGTTTCCGATCACGATTCCCTTCGTGATCCTGGGGGTGATCATCGGGCGATCCCTGAGCTTGACCGCCGTGCGTCGCGCGACCTACGCGAGATCGCGTATCGCCCTCAGCGCGTGGTCGGCGCTGCTGCTGCTCGTCCCGCTGGAGAGCGCGCTCGTCGCGCCGACGGAGCGCGTGGTCATGACGGCCGTGGAGATCGACGCACCTCCCGAGGTCGTATGGCGCCACGTGATCTCGTTCCCTGATATCGAGGAGCCGATGACGTGGGTCTTCGACCTCGGCATCGCCACCCCCATCGGGGCTCACATCGAGGGCGAAGGCGAGGGAGCCGTCCGGCACTGCCGTTTCACCACCGGTGATTTCGTGGAGCCCATCACCGCCTGGGACCCACCGCACCGATTGGCCTTCGACGTGACGGACCAACCGCCGCCCATGAAGGAGCTGAGCCCGTGGGAGGGCGTCTCTCCCCCCCACCTGGACGACTTCATGCGGAGCCGAAGAGGGGAGTTCCGGCTGGTGCGGTTGCCGAACGGCGGCACGCGGCTCGAAGGACGAACGTGGTATGCGCTGGACATCCACCCGGGGACCATGTGGACGCCATGGTCGGACGCGCTGGTCCATGCCATCCATCGCCGCGTGCTGCGCCACATCCGTCGCCTGAGCGAGCGAGGGCAGTGAGCCGGACGAACGCGCCTCCGACACCGCAACGAA
>JABSRK010000134.1 GCA_013213915.1 Planctomycetota bacterium | reverse complement strand
GCGAGCGGCGGTACCATGGGCGTCAGCTTCGCGGTGTTCGACGGCAGTCTGCGACGCGGGCCCTTGCCGGTCGCCTTCTCTCCCTGGCAGACGCTGGTCTTCGAGTAGGAGTCCCTCGTGAGCGAACGCAAGGACGGATTCTCAGGCCGCTACGGCCTGGTGCTGGCGGCCCTGGGCATGGCCATCGGCACCGGTAACATCTGGCGCTTCCCCCGGGTCGCGGCGCAGTACGAGGGCGGGGCCTTCCTGATCCCGTGGCTGGTGTTCCTGTTCACGTGGTCGATCCCGATCCTCATCGCCGAGTTCACACTCGGAAAGACCACGGGCCGCGGGCCCATCGGCGCGTTCGCCAAGCTGCTCGGCAAACGCGCCGCGTGGATGGGCGCGTTCATGGCATTCGTGACGCTGATGATCGCGACCTACTACTCCGTCGTCACGGGGTGGACGCTGAAGTACTTCTTTTCTTCGTTGATCGATGGCCTCAGCGACATCCCGGCAGCGACTGACCCTGATTCGATTACGAAGAGCAAGGACGCATCGGAGGCGTACTTCAGAGACTTCGCGGTCCGTCAGCCAGATGAAGCAGACGGTCGCACCCTCGCGAACATGGGCATACCAGGCTCCCTGTGGTTCCACCTCGGGGCCGTGGCCATTGGTTCGCTGATCGTCTGGCGCGGCATCAAGGGTGGGATCGAACGCGCGTGCAAGATCCTGATCCCGGCGCTGTTCGTGATGCTGATCGGCGGCACCATATGGGCGCTGAGCACGCTCAGCGGGTCGGAGCAGGGGCTCCAGTACTTCTTCAGTCCGAAGTGGGAGCTGCTCGCGACGCCGAAGATCTGGATCGACGGGCTCACGCAATCAGCCTGGTCCACCGGCGCCGGCTGGGGACTCATCCTGGTGTACGGCGCTTACGCGAGGAAGGACGAGGACGCGGTGGTGACCAACCGGACCGCGGGCCTCGGCAACAACACCGCGTCGCTGCTCGCCGGCCTGTTCATCTTCCCCGCCGTCTTCGCGTTGCTCTCCCAGGCCGGCATGGCGGACGAGGGAATCCGCGCGGCGTTGGCCGAACAGGGCCCCGCGAGCTCCGGCCTGGCCTTCACGTACATCCCATTCATCTTCAAGAGCATGGGGGACAACGGAGGCCTGTTCACCACGTTGTTCTTCCTCGGCCTGTTCTTCGCCGCGCTGTCGTCCCTGATCGCGCTGTACGAGATGAGCTGTCGCTGCTTCGTCGACATGGGGCTGTCCCGCGGCAAGGCCGTGCTCGTCGTGGCGACGGTCGGCGCCGTCATCGGCGGCTACAGCGCTCTGGACATGCGCTTCTTCACGTCCATGGACTGGGTCTGGGGCCTCGCGCTTGTCATCGGCGGCCTCGCGGTGGCGTGGGCCGTGCAGACGTACGGCGCCGATCGCTACCGCCGGGAGTTGATCAACGCGAGCGGCGCCCAGCGCAAGCTGGGGCCCAGCTTCAATACGTTCTTCGTGTTCCTGATCCCGGCCCAGGGCATCGGCATGCTCGGCTGGTGGCTGTACGACGCCGCGACCAACGAGAGGTTCTTCGGCAAGGGCAATGACCCCTGGGACCCCACCGTCCTCGGCACCGCCGGCATCGGCCCGTGCGTCATCTGGTGGCTCACGGCGCTTGGCATCTTCTGGGCCCTGTCGCCGTGGCTCGGTCGCTGGAGCCTGAAGGGCGACCCGGACGGCGCCCCCGATGACGATGAGGGGGGCAGGCCGTGGCTGCGGCCCTTCGGACTGGTGGTCGCCGTGCTCCCGTGGTTCCTCTGGGACACCGACGTCTCCGGCTTCTTCAGCGGTGACGGAGCGTCCGGCGACACGGGCACGACCTGGTGGCCGTGGATCGCCGCCGGCGTCGGGATCGTTCTCGTGGGCGGGTTCATCTACAACGCGATCATCGCGGCGTTCGGAGGCAGATCCCAAGAGCCCGACCGTCCACCCATTTCCCCGACCGAGGTCATCGGTCGTGACGAGGAGCACGCGTGATGGCTGAATCTCCCCGCTTCGCCATTCTCGGCTTCGGCAACATGGGACGGGCGCTGGTGCGCGGCGTCCTCAAGGCCGGACTGACTCCGCCCGAAAACGTGACCGTCACCGCACGGACGCCCACGCGGCTGAGCGCCGCCGCCACGGAATTCGGCGTCCAGACCACGTCCAACAACCGCGCGGCCGTCGACGGAGCCGACGTCGTCGTGCTGGCGATCAAGCCGCAGAACCTGGAAGTCGTGTGCGACGAGATCCGCGGCGCCGTGCGTCCGGAGCAGCTGGTCGTGTCGATCCTCGCCGGCAAGGCGACCGATGCGATCGAAGCGTTGCTCAAGGGCGATGCCGACGGCCCGTCTCTCCCCGTGATCCGCGTCATGCCCAACATCCCGGTCATGGTTGACGCGGGATGCTCTCCCTACGCACGCGGTCCCCACGCGACAGACGAGCACGTGGAGATCGTGGAGGCGCTGCTCGGATCGGTCGGTGAAACCGCCGAGGTTCCGGAGCACCTTATGGATGCGGTCACCGGGCTCTCCGGTTCGGGGCCGGCGTACGTCTACATGATGATCGAGGCGCTCACAGACGGCGGCGTGAAGATGGGGCTCCCCCGTGACGTCTCCATCAAGCTCGCGGCGCAGACCATCTACGGCGCGGCGCTGGTCGTGAAGGAGACCGGATTGCACCCCGCGATCCTGCGCGACCAGGTGACGACGCCGGGCGGCACAGCCATCGCCGCCATCTCAGATCTGGAAAAGAACGGGCTGCGTCCCATGCTGATCTCCGCCGTGGTCACCGCGACACAGCGCTCCAGCGACCTCTCCAGCGCCTGATCATCCCCCGCCGGACCTGGGCTTGAGGAGAAGGAGAGCGAGGAGCGCGGCCAGGCCGTAGATCCAGCCGTCGAGGAAAATGCGGCGTTCCACGGGGTCGGCGCCACGGGGCGCGCGGGAGACGGCCGCCTCGAGCCACGGGCCCGCCGTCTCACCCTCCGAAAGGACCGCATCCCCATCAGGCACCAGCGCGCCGCCGCCCTTCAGTCCGAGCCACGACAGCATCCGCGCGCATAGCAACGGGAACGACGGGTGGTTCGGCCACGTCGACGTGTCCGGGTCCTGCAACAGCACCAGCCCATCCGAACGCCGCACCACGAGGGGCTCGCCGCCGACGCGGGCGACGACGACCCCAGCGTCGCCATCCCGAGGATCGAGCCGGTGGAGCGCGCCGAGCGTGAGTTCACCCGTCAGAGAGGTCCCCTCGCAAGCGAGAGGCCCGGACACCCGCCGCGGAGATGTCCCCGCTTCCGGCGCCACCCGCAACCGCGCCGCGCCCTCTCCGTCTCCGATCCTCAGATCGCACGGACCGTCCCCACGAAAGACATCGACCCGGGGGTGGGCATGAAACGCGCGCCAGAGCGCGTCGTGGCCGCCTGGTGGAAAGCCGATCGTCAGACGCCGGTGTCGGGTCAGGGTAACGACATCGTCCGCCGGGTTCGCGTCACCGTCGGTGCGCACGCCAACCACCACGCGGTCCACGCCGTCGAGCGCCGGCGAGAAGACGCGGCGCCAGGGAACGCTCTCGATGGTGACCGGCTCACCCCCTTCCAGCCCACCCAGGGTCAGCGTGACGGGGCCCCGCAGATGAACGCCGGACACACGCACGAGGAGCTTGCCACCCGCTGCGACGCCGCACGCCGTGATCCCGGCGTTGGGAACGCGATCGACGACACCGACGAATCCCACGCCCGCGGCGACGTCCAGCTGGCGGTCCGTCACCACGACGACCGGTTCACCGACCCGGGCATGATCGGTGGCGAGCCCCTCGAGATCGTCCAGCGTCTCCACCACCCGGAACGGCCCGGAGACCAGGGCCTTCGCGGCAGCGACGCCACGAGCGCGACGCGAAATCCCCTCCGCCAGGGTTCCCATGGAAGCAGTCCCGTCGACGAGGAACACCGCCTCGCGCGGGGTCCGATCGCTCAACGCCGGCCGCGCGAGCGCCAGCACCACCACCGCCGCTGGCAGCACCCGGAGCAGATCTCGCACGACCGGACGCCGGCGCGTCGGCACATCCGGCATGCGCTCGAGGGCGCGCGCGAACAGCATCCACGTCGTCTCCGGTCGTGGCCGCCGACGCGCCCGGTGCCGCGCCCACAGCAGCAACGCAACCAACGCGGGCAACGCGAGCAGCGCCTCGGGTCGCAGCAACGTCATGCTCGAGTTCCCCGCTCCGCCAGCACGTTGACGATGGTGCGCTCGAACAGATGGGCGTCACCGACGCGACCGAACCCGAGGCTGTGGGCACCCGCGAGCCGCGCCACCGCCTCCTCGTGGGCGGCCAACTCCTCCGCGTATGCCCGCAAGAGCGCGGCGCCGTCAGGTACGACAAGCCGACCACGGGATTCGGGATCGACGAGCGTACAAGCCTCGGGAACAACCGGATGCCGCTCGTCTTCGGTCACGAGGTGCAGCAAGCACCCCGACCCGGAACCGCGCGCGAGCGCCACCATCACCTCCACCGGCAGCGGGTCCACCAGGAAGTCGGACAGCACGAACGCGACCCGACCCGACGCTGACGGGGGACGCAGGTGGCGCAGCCCCGCGAGGTGGGTTCGGCCGTCCGGATCGCCCAGCCCTTCGATCATGGAGAGCACGTGATCGACCTTGCGATGTGAACGCCACAAACCCACGGTGACCGGACCACCCTCGGCGCACACCATGACCGAGACAGGGGAGCGGGAAGCCAACGCCACGTACGCAAGTCCGCCGGCGACCTCGCGCGCGACCCTGTCCTTCGACGAACCACTGGCGCCCATGGACGCAGACCTGTCGAGCACGATCACGACCTCTGGCGCCTCGTCCTTTGCGTACTCCTTCACGAAGAGTTGGTCGAGGCGCAGGTAGCCGTGCCAGTCGACGTCACGGACGTCGTCTCCCTGCACATACGGCCGGTGGTCGTGAAACTCCACCCGACCCCCCTTCAGCGCACCGGCGGCGCCTTCCGGCGAGCCGCCGCCACGACGGACGAGCGTCGGCAGCGCAAGCAGTCGGGCGCGGTAGTCATCATCGAACCGGAAGGCCATCGTCGGGAAGATCGTGCCACATGGCTGGAGGGTTCGCGGAAGGGCTCGGAACGCGGCCCTCGCTCTCTATTTTTCGTCGACTTCGTCGAGATCGTCTTCCCCGTCCGAGCCGCGCACGAGCTTCTCCAGCCGTTTCTCGTACGCGCCGAGTTCGTCCATCAACTCCTGGTGCAGGTCCTTTCCCTGCTCGAACTTGAGGATCGCGTCCTCCAGGTCGAGTTCCCCCCGCTCCAGGTCCTCGACAAGCTCCGTCAGCTGATCGAGCCTCCCCTTGAACGGCTTCTTCTTCGCAGGGTTCTTTCTCGCAGGCTTGGCCATCGGCGGGACTCTATCACTCCGCCTCGGGGAGCGTGCGCCGCTCCGTTCCCAGCACATCGGATACCACCTCGTCCCCCGAAGCGAACGCCGTACGCAGGCGGTCACCGGTGCGCACGTCTTCCGGCCGCCGCACCATCCTCACTTCGCCGTCGCGTTCGGCGCGCGTGACCGAGAAGCCACGCTCCAGGACCTGCAGCGGGTTGAGGGCCCGGAGCCCGGCCGCCAGGGGAACGAGCGCGTGACGCGCCCCGCCGACGACGCCGCGCACGGCGCCCTCGAGGCGCGTATCGAGGACGCTGAGGGACGCGCGTCGCAGCGCGACGCCGGCTCCGAGCGCCTGCGCCAACCGCCCCGCAAGAACGTCCAGGTCCTGGCGCCGCTCCTCGATCAGCCGAGGGAACACATTGAGCCCGGCACGGCGGCTGAGTTCGACCAGCCGTCGCCGCTCGTCCTTGCCCGTGCGGCGGGCGCCTTGGCGCAGGCGCCTGAGTAGTCCGTCCACCTCATCGATCAGGTCACCCGCATCGGGGACGACCAGTTCCCCCGCCGCCGTCGGAGTGAGCGCCCGCATATCGGCGACCAGATCCGAGATGCTGACGTCGATCTCGTGTCCCACAGCCGAAACGACCGGCACGGGACACGCAGCGATGGTGCGCGCCAGGTCCTCGTCGTTGAACGCCTGCAGGTCCTCCTGGCTGCCGCCGCCGCGACCGACAATGATCACATCGACGCCGTCCACCTCGGCGATCCGCTCGAGGGCCTGGACAATGTGGCGGGGCGCGTCCGGGCCCTGTACCGGTGTGGGCGCCAGGACGCAACGCATGTCAGGGAACCGGTCGCGCACGGACCGCAACACGTCCTGCAACGCGGCGGCGGTCTCGGACGTCACGATGCCGACCGCCCGCGGCAGAAACGGCAACCGGCGCTTGTGCTCGTCCGCCGTCAGCCCTTCGTCGTCCAGCTTTGCCTTCAGGGCGAGAAACGCGGCTCGCTGGCTCCCCTCGCCGGCGGGACGCAGTGATCGCACGACGATCTGGAACCGGCCCGTGCGGGGGAAGATGGTCAGCTGACCGCGAAACACCGCGCGCATGCCCTCCACCGGTTGCACCGGGAGCATGCGCCATGTCGAGGACCAGCACACGGCATCGATGGACGCCTCTTCGTCCTTGATAGTGAACCAGACGTGGCCCGCCGCGTGGTGGGTCATGCGGCCCACCTCCCCCTCGACGAGAACGCTGGGGAAGCCGCGCTCCAAGAGCTCCTTCGCGTTCTGGTTCAGTTCGCTGACGGAGATCGGACGGTCGGACGGGTCCCGCTTCTGTTTTCCCATGAAGGCCACGGCCCGATGATCGGGCCGCGACGAGCCCCCGTCAACGGGCGGGGACAGGGATCGCGGCAGTCCCCACGATGCAATCCACCGGGCAGACGGTGACACATTCACCGCAGTCCGTGCAGCGCTCGGGGTCGATCACGAACAGCTCCTCACCGTCCGTGATGCAACTTTCGGGGCAGAACTCCGTGCAGAGCCCGCAGGAGACGCACTCCTCCTCGATAACGTGGGCCATATCTCGTCATCGGCGGTTTGGAGCGCCGACGAAAAGGCGTCGGGATACGCGCGTTCAGCCGGAAGAGAACGAGGCGGGAGTTACTTGATCTTGAGAAAGGACAGCTTGGCGCCGAGCCAGTCCTGCTGGGCCACGCCGAGGACGACGATCTGATAGCGATCGTTGAAGAACGGACTCTTCAGGGTACGCGAGATGCCGTGGCGAAACTCGATGTGCCCCGTCTCGAAGTCGAGCTCCAAGAAGCCGACCGCGGCGGCGAGCTTCAAGCCCATGCTCTGGGCGCGCACGGTTTTCGCCAGCGACCCGTCGCGGCCGCGGACCTCCATGACGATGTCGTGCAGGCCGTCGCTGTCGAACGACGCCGCCGTGATGAGGGTGTAGGACTCGCCCCCGCGATGACGTCCGAGCAGACGGTTCAGGTCAGCGAGGAAGGCGGGCGTGACGACGCGCACGGGGGCCGGCTTCGGCTTCTCTTCACCCTTGTCGCCGGTCTCGAGTTCTGCGACCGCGACCTCACCCGCGACGCCCTGGGTGGAAACCGGGGCGTCCGCTAGCGCGGTCGGCGGGCCTGTTGGAAAAGGCGGCGTCTCGGCGACGACCACCGGGGTCGCGCTCCCGCGATTGAGCGTCTCTATGACGTCGTTCAGCTTGCCCACCAGTCGTTGATCAGCCAGCGCCTGCCCCACGAGGCGCGCCATCTCTTTGCGGGCAACCGTCAACTCCTCGAGGGCGCCGTCCCGCTCCTCGCGGACGCGCAGTCTGTCAGCCTTGCCCGCCCCTAGCGCCTCCCGTGCGTGGTCTCGCTCACGCTCGACCTGCAGTCGCTCGGCTTGCAATCTCTGAACCTGGTCCTGCAGCTTGGCCAGACGGTCCAGGAACATCGCCTGATCACGCCCCTCCATCTGCTCGATCCGGGTGCGCATCCCCTGGATCTCAGCGAGCGCCTCGTTCGCCACCGGGTCCTCGGAACCCTCCAACCTGCGCCCGGTCGCCTCGACCTGATCACCGAGCTCCTGCACGCCCCACAACACCGCGCCTGCAATGGCGGCACATCCGAACACGAGTCCGATCACAGTCCACCTGCGCCGCCCCTCGGTCGCACCGAGCCGATGCATCAGGCTCTCCTGCACCTGCCGCATCCCCGTGAACGACTCGTTCAGCGAGCGCGTCGACTGGATCATCATCTCGGAGCGGCTGGAGTCCTTCAGCGCGTTGCCCATGTCCTCTTGTTGTTCGTGGAGGCGCTTCAGGATCTCGGCCTGCAGCTTCATGGTCGCCTCGATACCCTCCATGTGGCGCCCGACGGCACCGCCGTCAGGAGGACGCTCGGCGGGAAGCGAGGGTTCGGCGTCGGGACGCGGCTCACTATCGTCCATCACCACCTCCGTCGCCCTTCCGGTCTTCCAACACGGCCTCGAGGAATCGCGCGCGCGGCTGCTCGCGCACCAGCCAGGACTCGAGCGCCTTGCGTTCCGCGCGAGCTGGGCGGACTTCCACCCCGAGCCACCTGCCGGACGCGAGCTCGTCGAAGGTCCTCGACGCCCGCATGCCCACGACGACGCGGCGCGTGCTCTTGGGTCCGAGCGGCCGGTCGGGTGGGGGGGCCAGGGCCTCAAGCAGGAGGCGCGCCGCCGCCCCGTCAGAGGCGAGGGTGCGCAGATCGCGGGCGGGCACAGGATCTCCATCTGTCGCCGTAAACGCGAGATCGGATGGATCGACTCCCGCGACCTCGGTGTCGCGTCCGTTGACGACAACGACCTCCAGATACGTCCACTCGCCCGCCTTGATGCCAAGCCCGCGGGTCAACGTGCGGTCGGTGTACTGGAGCCGCTCCTGATCCGAGAAACGCGACCGCACCAGCACCTCGAGACCATCCTGGACGCCGGAGAGCACGGCAAGCGTCTCGGGTGGCGACCGGCTCGCGTCGTGGAGTGGGCCCTGGGCATCCTCGTCGTCCTTGGTGACGGCCAGGGTCACGAGCACCACCGTCAGGGACAGCGCCGCCAGGCTCATTGCGAGAAGCAGGTTCTTCATATCTCAAGTGTCGATGCGACCCACCCAAAAAAAAGGGACGGGGCACGCTCACCCCGTCCCTTCGGACGATCGTTGAACGATCGGTCTTCCTCAGTTGCCGGCGGTTTCCCAGGTCCTGGCCTTCTTTCCGGTGTTGTTCCACCACCGCTGCCAGTTCACCGCGCCGACAACGTTCTGACCAGTGAGCGCCTTCAGCCCCATCTCCATCGACTTCTGGATGATGCGCAGGCGTCTCTGGGCCGTCACGTTACGTGGCTCGCGCGCCTGGTTGGCGATGCTCCCGTAGATCTTCAGGATCTCCTTCACCGCTTCCTTCTTGATCTTGAGGTCGGC
>JABSRK010000133.1 GCA_013213915.1 Planctomycetota bacterium | reverse complement strand
CCCCCAGTAGCCGTTCCAGTTCCCCGGACTGTGTCGCAACACGTAGTCCTGCGCTTCGAGGGCCGCCTCGTAGGAGGCTTCGTCGCCCGTCGTGACGTAGTGAAGCAGCAGCCCGTGAAGCCAGTTGTGACTGGCCTGGCCGGTCATGTAGTTGCCGTGCCACCAGCCTTTCTCGTAGAACTGGCAACCGCGCCACTCTTCGTTCGGGTCCGTACTGTGGTTCTGGGCGTAGTCGCGCCGGTGCCATGCCATATCACGGGCGATGTCATAGAACTCATAGCTGCCGCCGCGGACCCACCCCATCATGACCATGAAGGGCCAGTCGTAGTGGATGCCGCCGTATCCGCCGCCCCACACGATGTCGCCGTGGTTCTCCCAGCCGTAGAATTGACGGCCGCCGTACGTGCCGCCGCGCTGTCGAAATTTGCGGAATCCGATCTTGCCGAGGCCGGAGGACTGGAAGTCTGCTTCGTTGTCATCCCACAGCATCTTGAACTGGCGTTCCATGCGGTCGCAGCCGACTTCGCCCCAGATACGCTTCGGCGCGAAGAACGTGCCCGTCGCATGCGTTTGCGAGACCCACCAGCCGGGCGCCCGGCCCATGATCGGGCGGTTGGTGAGCTCGGCGACCTGCGCGACCCGGTCGGCCGTTTGCACGCCGGTATGGAACTCGAACTTGAGGCGGTGCGTCTTCCAGCGGCCGCCCTCGAAGCGGTAGTTGTTGAGGGCGAGCGGATCTACGGGAGCGCTCGACGTGAGGGTGGCGTACTGGCCGCGGAATTCGGGGCCGTTGCCCCACTCCGGCCACAGGCCGACCTCGATTTCATTCCCGGTCACGCGGAAGGCCTTGGGGAAGTTCTCCCAGAAGCGGTCTATCGCCACGGTGACGCCGCCAGTCGAACCGGCGAGGTTGATCGCACCGGCATGACGGTTGCCCGTAGAGAGGACGGTCGAACCCGAGCGTTCCTCGTAGGAGAAGCCGGAGATCGCGTCGGTGGGGTTCGGACCCCACTGGAAGGTCTGGTTGACTTCAAAGCCCTGCCCCGAGACCTGCTGGACTCCGCTGGGCGTTACGACCTGAGAGCCGGCCCCGACGATGGGGAGCCAGAGATGGCAGTGGTCGAAGTATTTGTTCGCGGCCGAGGCGCCGAAGAAGAGGCCGTAGCGACCGTTGTTCTGGAGTCGGAAGTCAACGGTGACGTCCTGGCGTCCGGTGTGAAAGTAGTACCGGAGGACGTAGTTGAGGTTATTGCTGAGCGCGCCCTTCTGAACGACAACGGTCCTGACCGTGCTGACTTCCTGGAGGTACGTCTCGCTCGGCGTCGCCGTCACGATACCGCCCTGGTGGTCGGTCATACGGATGCCCCCGCCCGGCGCAGCGACGACGGTCTGGCCATCCACGATCACTTCGTTGAACAGGTTGGCGACCTGGCGGCTGATGGTGAAGGACGTTCCGGGCTTGGGTGAGACGACGAAGCGGTCCGCGAGGAAATGGGTTTGCATCTCTCCGTTCGGCTGCCAGCCGCCGGTGATGTGGTAGATGGCGGTGGAGTTCGGTGCGATGTCCGCGAGAAAAGTCACCTGAACCCATTTGACGGACTTCGTCATGTCGTGGCGTTTGCCACCCCATCGCGAGAGGGTGCGAAAGTGGTGGGGCACGACGTCACCGTTGGGGGCGCGTACGGCCAGGCTGAAGTCCTCCAGCTTGCGGATGAGCTGGGCGAATCTCGGAACGGGAACGCCGAAGGTGACGGGTTCCTGCGTGAGCGACTGGGAGGTGGGGTTGTGGACCTCGAGTGGCAGTCCCTGTGCGAACAGGGGAACGGAGATCGCGACGAGGCATACAGAAAGGCGGAACAAAGACACTCGGTATCTCCAGTTTGCTGGGGGGGTGGCCCGCGCGCCTAAAGCCCGTCCGGGACCACAGGAATGGCGGTGTCGGTGACCTGTGGACGGCCGCATCGAGCGATGCGAGCGTCTCCTGTCCTTGTCGGCAACCCTGGACACGATCTGTATTGATGGGCATATATCGTCTGACCACGGAAACCGGCGCACTGCGGGGGCCCGGTCCGTGGTTGCCGCAAGTGCCTGTCGATGCGACCGTTGAGTCCGTCTTCTCGAGACGGTGTTACGTGAGGGCTCGGGGACAGTCCCTGTATTTGGAGCGTGGATAGGCTGCTTATGATCGGAGAGATCCCGTGGCCCGACTCATTGCGATCTGTGTTGTTGCCTCCTGTTGTCTTCTCCCGGCCCAGCGGCCGCCGGCGGTCAACAGCCGCGGGACACCGCGCGTGTCTCCGCCGCCTTCCACCGCCGGCTATCGCATCGCGCAGGCCAGATTAGCCGCCGCCAGCCGCCGACTCGAAGCCGAGAAGCGCCGCGGTGTGCGGGGCGAAGGCGACGAGCGGGACACCGATGACGTGGACCCGAATCTCCGTCCGTTCCGGCCCAGGGGTGGCGGCGGTGCGTTCCCGGATCGTGGTCCGCTACGGCGATTCGCCGCCGCGGAGAACGCGCGAAGGCTTCGGGACTTCGTCGGGAAGCTGGACAATCGGATCCAGAGGACGCGGGACGAATCCCGGGCCTGGGACATCACGGCTTTCGACGGGGGCATCACCCGTCGCGTGAGGATCGACCACTTCGCGTTGCGCCTCCCCGATGGGGAGATGCGCCATCGGGTGATGGTGCGCAAGGTGACGGCCGGAAAGGTCGAGCTCACCGAGCAGCTGCTCATCGAGGAGATCCCCGGCGAGGTGCCGAGGGGATGGAGATCGAGGGACGATGTGGTCGTGCCCTACGTAGGCAATGCGTTCCTTCATCCCATCGTGGGCGTAGGCCACCCGCTGGTGCTGCACGACCTTTTGCCGTTCCACCCGAAGCGCTACGTGCTTGAACTGGTCGGCGAGGGCGAGCGTGACGGCCGACCGGTTCTCCATTTCAATGCCCGAGCATTGTCCGGGCGAAGAGAGTCGCAGGACCTGGTATTTCGCAAGCTCACGCGACTGTTGGTGCGAGCGACCGCCCACAGCAAGGGCTCGGTCACGCGCGAGATCGTCGCGTCGGCTCCGAAGCGCCGCGCTGGCCGGCTGGGATTCGACAAGCTGAGCGTGCGATTTCGCCAACCCCCAGGTGTCGGTGCGACGGTGAGCTTGATCAAGCGGCAGATCAACAGCAAACTGGACCCAGGTTTGTTCGATCCGGCTCGGTTCCGCTGATCGTGCCGTGCGCTCACCGCGCACGGCGGGGGCGCACGATGGACGATGCTGCACGCGATCTCAGGACATGGCGCAAGCGCGTTGCGCGCATGGTCCAGCGTGCCGAGGCGCAGCCCACGCGCGGCGCGTTGCTCCTGCAGGAGGACGTGGGAGAGCTGCTGGCGGATCTCAAGCGACTCGCGCGTGCCGAACCGGCGGTGGTCCTGGAGGTCCTGCTCTTTCTGATGGAGCGGCTGTCCGAGGTCATTGGCGAGCTCGACGACGGGCCGGGCTTTGCGGCCGGGTTCGTTCCCGAGATCATGGATCGCGTTCGCTCGTTGATGCTGCACGACGCGAAGGCGGGGGATTGCAGGGTCGATCACGCTTCGTCGGTCGAGCGGATGCTGCGCCTGTGGATCGACGACGCCGAGGGCTGGTACCAGGAGCTTGACGGCTTGCTCCTCGAGGTGAGCGTCACGGCAGCCGGTGAGTACGCCCTCCGTAGCCGGATCAGCCAACACATCGGGGATCTCCCGCTTTGCTTCCCGCCGCCGCGGGGTGCCTCGGACGACCTCGCGCGCGCGCTGCTTCTCGCGGAGCGGCACCGCAGTGAGCGCCTGCTCGGGGAATTGCTCGCCCGTTCCCGGCAGTACGAATACTCGGTCATCGTTGCGCGCGATCACTACCGCCGGACAGGGGACGCGCTGGACTTCGCCGTCAGCCTTCACCGCTCCGGTCGTTCCGACGAGGCGATCACCGTGGCGCGCAAGGCCCTGGCCAGTCCTCGGAGCTTCCAGCGCCAGCGCCTCCAGGAGCTCTTGAACGAGATGCTCGAGGGCTCGGTGATCGACCAGGCGCGGGAGACCCGCAAGGAACTTGAGCGCCTGTTCGTGGAGGACCCGTCGCGCAAGAGCTTCGCCGCCTTGAAGAAGGCGGTGATGAGTGACCAGTGGGAACGGGTTCGACAACGCGTCCTCGGCCACCTGCAGAAACACCAGAAGGCGCCCACACTGGTCTTCGATCTGTACCTCGAGGAAGGTGACGTGATCGAGGCCGATGGCCTCGTCGTCGTCCAGGCGGTCGAACCCGACCGTCTCGTCGAGGGCGCGATGGGTGTCGCCCTCGACCATCCCGCCATGGCGGCGGGCTGGCTGCTGATCGCGGCCCATCATCGGATGGCGCGCCGGACCACATCCGTGTACCCGCGGGTCGTGCGGGATCTCGCCATGGTCCGGGATCTGGCCGGGTCCGCGCGCGAGCGCACCCAGTTCGAGCGTTCCCTGGCCCGTTTTCGAGCACGTTACGCCCGGCGCAAGAAGTTCCTCGCGCTCCTCGATGCAGCTGGCATGTGATCGATCATCCGCGCGGGTTTCCGATCCGGTGCCTGCGGTCACCGCCGCGCCCTGCCGGTATCCTGTTGACATGCGTGGCCGACAGCGGGACCCATGGGAGCGAATGCGACGTCCTGGCGGAGACCGGACGTGAACGGTGCTGCGTCCACGGTCGTCGTGCTCGGGTTCCTCGCGCTGCTCGGCGCGGGTGCGTACTGGTTGCTGCGCTCCGACGAAGCGGTGGATGAGCGTTCCGACGGTCCGGCCCCGCCTCTTGTGAAATCCCATGAGAACCCGGAACCAGAGTCGCCCAGGGGAGTGCCGACGCGGGCGTTCGACCCGAAGGCGGAAGCTGTCGAGCTTCCGACGGGGCAACGGGTCATTGTCCGCCAGGCGCGGTCCATGCTCGGTGACCGCGTACCCTCTTCGTTCGCGAACACGGTCCTCGAGCCCGGTGTGTTCGACCGAGCCGGCGATCGGGTGGAGGCCGACTGGCGTCGGGTCCTCGCGATTCGATCGGATTTTCAGAAGGCGGCCCGGGTTCGCGCCCAGGCCGTCCTCGACGCTGGTGGCTATCGCGAGTGGGAGGCGCGGCGTATCCGTGTTCCCGATCCGGACGCACCCGGACGCATGGTGGAGCGCTTGAGCACTCCCTACGACGGTCAGCGCGAGGACGAGTACATTCTCGCCATCGCTGCCACCCAATCGGGTCGGCGGCTACGACACGTCGTGCGCCTCGTTCCCGAGTCCGACGTGGTTTACGCGAAGCTCTACAGGGAAAAGCAACGGCGTGAACAGGCCGTGCACGAGGAGCTCCTATCCTGGTTCGGCGCGAACCTCCGCTAGCTCCTCGTTGAGCATCCTGATCACGCCGTCCGTCGGGGGATCGGTGAGCATGATGGGAGTCCGGCGTCGCAACAGGTCCTCCGCCGTCAGCGCGTGGGTGCGGCGTGCGAGGTCTATCAGCGACGAGGTGTCGTCGGGCATGCGGTCGGGCAGGTAGAGGTCACCCGTGATGATGGGTGTCGTGCGAGACCGGGTGCCGTCGTCGAGGGACAGGTCCGCTGAAGCGGCGGCCTTCTCGAGAAGCTCGCGAGCGATGAGCCGCCACGTGGTCAGCTTGCCGCCAACGATGTGGATGACGCCCTCGGGTTCCTCCCAGATCTGCTGCTCGCGGCTCGTGTTCGACGGATTCGCCGTTGCGTCGCTGGCGAGGGTGCGTATCCCGATGAACGACGAGATCACGTCTTCGCGGGCGAGTGGTCGATCGGAGAGGACCGCGTTGGCCTCTTCGATCAGGTAATCCACGTCCCGGTCCTCGATGGTGAGGGTTCGCGGGTCCCCGGTGACGTCCCGGTCGGTGGTCCCGATAAGGGTGCGGTCGAAGAATGGGAGCAAGAAGAACACCCGTCCGTCGCTCCGCGCGTTGGCGATGATGGCGTGCTCGTTCATGACCTTCGGGACGATCAGGTGGATGCCGCTGGTCAGCCTGGCGCGCGCTTTTGTGTTCGGGTCAGACGCCATGCGATAGGAGTCGGACCAGGGCCCGACCGCCGCGATCACGCTCTTCGCGCGGACTGTAGCGACATCACCTTCGAGGCGGTCGGTGACGTCCACCTCGAAGCGCCCCGCCGACCCTCGCGGCGGTCCGGCCTCTGCACGCGTCATCACGACGGCGCCGTTCTCCGATGCCCATGCACCGACCTCGGCCACGAGTCGCGAGTCGTAGGTGCACCAATCCCAGAACCGTCCGCCGCCGCGCAGTCCGTCCTGCGCCAGTGCGGGCTCCATCCCGTGAAGGGCTTGGGCGCCGTGGATCGAGCGCCGGTGCGCGCGCGTCGGGCGGGCGAGGAGGTCGTAGAGCCACAGTCCCATGCGCAGCTTGAGCATTCCGCGGGAAGCGTCCCGGTAGACGGGGGCAAGGAACGGGCACGGGTGGACCAGTCCGGGTGCCAGGTCCTCCAGGACCGCGCGCTCTCGCAAGGCTTGTCGGACGAGTCCGAACTCGAGGTGCTCCAGGTATCGCAGCCCGCCGTGGATCATCTTGCTGGATGCGCTGGACGTCGCGCCGGCCAGGTCATCCCGTTCGACCAGGGCGACGGAGAGTCCGTTCAGCGCCGCCTCTCGTGCGACCCCGCATCCGAACGCCCCGCCTCCCACGACGAGGACGTCGAACTCCCGATCCAGATTCCCCAGCCGCGTGCCCACGCACCGATTATCGACGGGAACGGCCCCTGTGCCCCACGTCCAGACCCGGATCTCTCTCTATTGGAATTGACGCATGCCGATGCAATAATATGAGTATGCCTCTCGCCCAGGTTACCCGTCGGCTCCGCCTCCTCTCCGAGCCGCTGAGGCTGCGCATTCTGGCGCTCCTGGAGGCCGAGGAGCTGACCGTCACCGACCTGGTTCGCATCCTCAATTGCGGCCAGCCCAGCGTCTCCGGCCACCTCGGGCGCCTGGCCGAGGACGGCCTGCTGCGGGATCGCCGCGAGGGGCGCTTCACCCACTATCGGGCATGCCTGCCCGACCCTGGGGATGCCGACGCCATCTTGCTGCAGGAACTCCTGGCGCGGACGCAAGAGAGTGAGGAGGCTGCGAACGACCGCGCCGCTCTCGCCGAGGTGCTGGCGGAGCGTCCCACGGCTCCACCGCCGGGGACCCTGGGCCGGGATTACCTTCCCGGTCGCACCTGGGAGGGATTCTCCAAGGCGCTGCTGGCCATGCTGCCTCCGGTGCGCATCGCCGACCTCGGCATCGGGCGTGGTGAGATCACCCTGCTGCTGGCCGAGCACGCGTCGCGCGTGGTTGCGGTGGACCGGGACCCGGTCTTGCTCGAAGACGCCCGGCGACGGGCGCAGGCTGCCGGACTGACAGATGATCGCTTGAGCTTTCGCGTCGGCGACGTCGCGGACCCGCCTGTCGAGCCGGGGGAGGTGGACGTGTTTCTCATGAGCCAGGTGCTCCACGAGCTGGATGACCCCGCCGCGCCGCTCGCTGCCGCGCGGCGCCTCCTCGGTCCGGGGGGCCGGGTTGTCGTGCTCGATCTACTTGCCCACCGGGAGACGTGGGTCCTCGAGCGACTCGGACATCGCCGGCTCGGCTTCAGCGAGGCGGGGCTGCGGGCGCTGCTCGAAGGGGCGGGCTTTACGGAGGTGGACGTGCGCCGGGTGGGCCGCGACAAGAAGCCGCCGCACTTCGTCAGCCTTCTCGGTTCGGGGAGGGTGTCCCCATGAGCGCTGACCGGACCGCCGCGACCGACGCGCTCCACCGTGCATTGTTAGAGCGCATCCTCGTCCTCGACGGAGCGATGGGCACCATGATCCAGGCCGAGGGCTTCGACGAGGACGGCTTCCGTGGCGCGTTGTTCAAAGACCACGATCGTTCACTGAAGGGCTGCAACGACCTGCTTTCTCTCACCCAGCCCGACGTGATTCTCCGGATCCATCGGAGTTATCTCGAGGCAGGCGCGGACATTGTCGAGACGAACACCTTCAATGCGACGTCGGTGTCGCTCGCGGATTACGGGCTGGAGGGCGCTGCCTACGACATCAACCTCCACGCAGCGCGGGTTGCGTGTGCGGCGGCGCGTGAGGTCGCGGAGCGCGAGCCGTCGCGCCCGCGTTTCGTCGCCGGGTCGTTGGGCCCCACGAACCGCACCGCGTCCCTGTCCCCCGACGTGGAGGACCCGGCCTTCCGAGGGGTGACGTTCGACGAGCTCGTGCAGGCGTACTACGACGCGTCACGTGGGTTGCTGGAGGGCGGGGTGGACCTGCTCATGCCCGAGACGACGTTCGACACGCTGAACCTGAAGGCCGCGTTGTTCGCGATCGAGAAGGCGTTCGCTGATGCCGGGCGCGTGGTCCCCGTGCTCGCCTCGATCACCATCACCGACAAGAGCGGGCGGACCCTCAGCGGCCAGACGGTCGAAGCGTGCTGGCACTCGGTTCGTCATGCGCCCCTGCTCGGTATCGGTGTCAACTGCGCGCTCGGGGCCGAGGAGATGGCGCCCCATGTGCAGGAACTGTCGCGGCTCGCCCCCATTCAGGTGTTCTGCTATCCGAACGCTGGCCTGCCCAACGAGATGGGCGAGTACGAGCAGACGCCGGAGCGGATGGCGCAGCTGCTCGCGGATTTCGCGGGTGAGGGGTGGCTCAATCTGGTGGGGGGATGCTGTGGCACGACACCCGAGCACATCGCCGCCATCGCCGACGCGGTTCGGGACAAGAAGCCGCGCGCCGTGCCCCAGGTCCCGGCGCGGACGACCTGGTCGGGACTCGAGCCGTACACGATCACCAGGGACACCCTGTTCACGGTCATCGGGGAGCGCACCAACGTCACGGGATCGCGCCGTTTCCGCAGCCTCATCAAGGACGGCCGCTTCGAGGACGCGGTCGAGGTGGCCCGACAGCAGGTCCTCGGGGGCGCCAACGTGCTCGACGTGAACATGGACGAGGGCTTGCTCGACTCCGAGCAGGCCATGACCACGTTCCTGAACCAGATCGCGTCTGAGCCCGACATCGCGCGCATTCCGGTCATGGTCGATTCGTCTAAGTGGACCGTTCTGGAGGCCGGTCTGAAGTGCTTGCAGGGGCGTTCCATCGTCAACTCCATCAGCCTGAAGGAGGGGGAGGCTCCGTTCCTGGAGCAGGCGCGCCTGGTGCGCCGTTACGGCGCCTCCGTGGTGGTCATGGCCTTTGACGAGACGGGGCAGGCCACATCGGTCGAGGGGAGGGTGGAGATCGCGGAGCGATCCTCCAAGCTGCTCATCGAACAGGCGGGTTTCCGCGCCGAGGACATCATCTTCGACCCCAA